>DATKPX010000489.1:0-11168 GCA_035523855.1 Allostellaceae bacterium | reverse complement strand
GCACTTGCTGTCGCGCGAGGGCGAGGAACGTTTCGCAGGCGCCGTTCGGGCGATTGTCGCGGAGGCGCTGCAGCCAGCCTTCCCCGGGCAAGGCGCGCGCCGCGCTCATCGCGTGGTCGAGTGCCGCGGCGGCTTCTTGGTCGCCGCCGATGAGATCGTCGAGCCGTCGTTTCCGGCCGCGCGCGCGGCTGCGCCGGCCCTCTTCGGCGCCGAGAATCCAGCGCCGCAGTTCGGCCGTTTCCTGTCCGGTCAGCGCCAGCGAGAACGCGGCGTCGGCGGCATCGAACAGGTGATGGCCCTCGTCGAATACCAGCCGCGTCGGCAAATAGGAATCGTCGAGGCCGCCGAGTGCCGACTGCACCATCACCAGCGCGTGATTGGCGACCACGATGCGGGCGCGCCGCGCGCGCCGCACGCTCTTCTCGATGAAGCATTTGTGATAATGCGGGCAGGCGGAATGGATGCACTCGCCGCGCCGGTCGGCGAGGCCCAAGGTGCGGCCGCGGCCGATGAGATCGGGGAGCCAGCCGGGAAAATCGCCGCCCACGAGGCTGCCGTCCCGGCTCGCCGCGATCCAGCGCGCCATCAGCCCGACGCCCACGGCCGTCGCCGGCCGCGTCGGCAGGTTCGCCACCGCCTCCTCGAAATTGAGGAGGCAAAGATAATTCTCGCGGCCCTTGCGGATGACGACGCGGCGGCTCTTCTCGGTCTGCTCCGGATAGAGCCGGTCGAGCTCCGTATCGATCTGGTGCTGCAGGTTGCGGGTGAAGGTGGAAATCCAGACCGCGCCCGCGTTCTTCTCCGCCCAGAGGCTCGCCGGCGCGATATAGCCCAGCGTCTTGCCGACGCCGGTGCCGGCCTCGGCGAGCACCGCCATCGGCTCGTCGGGCTGCTCGCGCGGGCGGAAAGCGGCGCTCGCCGCCGCCGCGTAATCCGCCTGTTGCGGCCGAGGCTCGGAATCGGCGTCCAGCAGCGAGGCAAGACGCCGTCGCGCCTCCGCCTCCTCCACCGGCTGGTGGCCGGGCGGCGGCTCCGGCGCATGCTCCGCCCATTCGCCGAGCCGGCGCCAGGCGGAAAGGCCCGCGGCCTCGCTCGCCGGCACATGCACCAGCGCCGCCAGCACCGCGCCGCCCCAGAGCCAGCCGCTCGCCGCCATCTGCTGCGCCACCGCCTTCGCCTCGCCGTCGCCGGAGGCCGCCAGCTCCGCCAGCAGCGCGTCGGCGGCGCGCGCCAGGGTCAGCGCCTCCTCGTCGAGGCTGGTGGGATGCGGCAGCGCCAGCACCATCGCGAGGCCGCGCGGCGTCGGCACCAGCGGCCGCGCCGGCCGCACGAAGGCGTAGAGCTCCAGGAGATCGAGGGCAGGAAACGTGTCGATGCCGAGCCGGCGCGCCACCCAGCCGCCGTGACACAGCATCACCGGCCCGCGGCGGGCGCGCTGCGCCGCCTCGAGCGGCGCCAGGCTCTCGATCTCGCCCTCGGGCGTGAGCCAGCTCGCCCGCTTGTAGCCGACCGCAAGCGCCGGCGCTGCCGGCCGCTTCACGCTGGAAGGAGGCGCGACGCGTTCAGGTGCTATGAGTGAAGTCCCAATAGAGCGCGCGCGAGCGGCTGTAGACCGGGCCCGGCTGCAGGCTGCGCTGGTCGATGCCGGTGATCGGCAGCACCTTGCCGTAATTGCCGGAGGAGAACAGCTCGTCCGCCTGCAACAGCTCCTCGTACTTGATCGGGCGCTCCATCACCTTGAAGCCGGCGCCCTGCAGCAGCTGAATGACGCGGCGGCGGGTGACGCCGGCGAGGAAGGTGCCGTTCGCCGCCGGCGTATGCACCACGCCGTCCTTCACCATGAAGATGTTGGCGGTCGCGAGCTCTGCGACGTTGCCTTCATGGTCCAGCACCACCGCGTTGGCGAAGCCGCGCTTCTCCGCGTCGCGCAGCGCGCGTCCCGAGTTCGGGTAGAGGCAGGGCGCCTTGGCGTCGGTCGGCGCCATGTCCGGCGCCGGCCGGCGAAAAGGCGAGCGGCAGACGGTGAAGCCCGTGGGCGTCGGCATCGGCGACTCATAGACCGCGATCACGAAGCGCGTGCTCTCGGGATCGGGATAGATCCAGCCGGTCTCGGCGAAGAACATCGGGCGGATATAGAGCTCGGCGCCCTTGGGGAACCGGCCGACGCCGTCGCGCGCCAGTTCCTCGATCTCGCCGGCGCTCAGCATCGACTTCAAACCCATGCTGCGCGCGGAGTTGACGACGCGCTCGCAATGAAGATCGAGATCGGGCGTCTTGCCCTCGAAGGCGCGCGCGCCGTCGAAGACGATGGAGGAAAGCCAGGTCGCGTGGCTCATCGAGCCGAGGATCTGCGGGTTCCCCTCGTGCCAGGTGCCGTCAATGTATGTCAGCGCTTTCATGTACCTATCCCCAGCCCATGCGGACCCATCAGCATAGACCGGCGCCCGGCGGCGGGTAAAGTTTACGGCCCGGCCCGATTCGGCCGGGGAATCTCAATCAACTGGCGGCAGCTCAGCCGCTGCGCTAGCGTGCGGCGCGATGACGGAAGCAATCTACCACATGTGCCGGCGCGACGAGTGGGATGCGGCCGAGGCCAGCGGTTCCTACCACGGCTCGTCCCAGGACAAGGCCGACGGCTTCATCCATTTCTCCACCGCGGCACAGATCCGCGCGAGCGCGCGCAAGCATCGCGCCGGGCAGAACGACCTGGTGCTGCTGGCGGTCGATCCGGCGCGCCTCGGCGCGGCGCTCAGATGGGAGCCGTCGCGCGGCGGCGCGCTCTTTCCGCATCTCTACGGGCCGCTGCCGCTCGCGGCAGTGACGCGGGCCGACCCGCTGCCGCTGGGCGGCGACGGCCTGCACATCTTTCCGCCGCTCGGCGGGGACGCATGACCCTCCTCTTCGATCTCGCGACCGCGGTGATGCGGCGGCTGCCGCCGGAGCAGGCGCATCACCTCACCATCTGCTCGCTCGCCGCCGGTGTGGCGCCGCGGTCGGCGCCGCCCGACCCCGCGAGCCTTGCCGTCACGCTCTGGAACCGGCGCTTCCCGAACCCGGTCGGGCTCGCCGCCGGCTTCGACAAGAACGCCGAGGTGCCGGACGCCATGCTCGGCTTCGGCTTCGGCTTCGTCGAATGCGGCACGGTGACGCCGCGGCCGCAGCCGGGCAACCCCAGCCCTCGCCTCTTCCGCCTCAGGGAGGACCGCGCCCTGGTCAATCGCCTGGGATTCAACAATGCCGGCCTCGAAGCGGCGCGCGCGCGGCTGCTGGCGCGGCGGGGACGGCCGGGGATCGTCGGCGCCAATATCGGCAAGAACAAGGACAGCGCCGACGCGATCGCCGATTTCGTCGCCGGCGTCGCGGCGCTGGCGCCGCTCGCCGACTATCTCGTCGTCAATGTCTCCTCGCCGAACACGCCGGGGCTGCGCGATCTCCAGCGCAAGAGCATCCTGCTCGACCTCATCGGCGCGCTCACGCGCGCGAGAGAGCTGGCGGTTGGCACGACTGATCCGCCGCCGTTGCTGCTGAAGATCGCGCCGGATCTCACCGAGGCGGAGCGCGCGGAGATCGCCGAGGCGGCGCTGGAGACCGGGATCGACGGGCTCGTCGTCTCCAACACCACGGTGGCGCGGCCGGCCTCGCTCCGGAGCCCGCTCGCGCGCGAGACCGGCGGCCTCAGCGGTCCGCCGCTCTTCGCGGCCTCGACCGCGCTGCTGGCGGAGATGCGGCGGCTGACGCACGGGCGGCTTCCGATCGTGGGGGTCGGCGGCGTCGCCAGCGGCGCCGACGCCTATGCCAAGATCCGCGCCGGCGCCAGCCTGGTGCAGCTCTATACCGCCCTCGTCTATGAGGGGCCGGGCCTCGTCAGCCGCATCAAGCGCGATCTCGCGGCGCTGCTGGCGCGCGACGGCGTCGCCGCTCTCGTCGACGCGGTCGGCGCCGACGTGCCGCTGGCGACAACCACCTCCGGGAGCCAACGCCATGCCGGCTGACGCCATCCGCCATCTCTCCGGCATCGCCGAGGTCGCCGAGCGCTATGACGGGCTGCTGCTCGATCTCTGGGGCGTGCTGCATGACGGCAAGGCGCCGTTCCCCGGCGTCATCGACTGCCTGACCCGGCTCAAATCGGTGGGCAAGCGCCTCGTCGTGCTGTCGAACGCGCCGCGGCGCGCGCATCTGGTGGAAGAGCGCGTCAGCGAGATCGGCATCCCCCGCACGCTCTACGATCACCTGATGTCGTCGGGCGAGGAGACCTGGCAGCACCTGAAGCAGCGCCGCGATCCCTTCTACGTCGCGCTCGGCCATGTCTGCTATCACATCGGCCCGAAGCGCGACGACAACATGCTGGCGGATATCGGGCTCAGCCGCGTCGACGACATCGCCGATGCCGAGTTCATCCTCAATACCGGCCCCTGGGAATGGAACGCGACCGTCGCCATGTACGAGCCGCTGCTCCAGGCGGCGCGCGCCCGCGACCTGCCGATGGTCTGCGTCAATCCGGACCTGGTGGTGGTGCACGGCGGCGAGACCGTGATCTGCGCGGGCTCCCTCGCCCAGCGCTACGAGGCGATCGGCGGCCGCGTCGGCTGGAACGGCAAGCCCTTTCGCGCGGTCTACGAGACCTGCTTCGAGCTTCTCGGCATCGCCGACCGCCGGCGCATTCTCGCGGTCGGCGACAGCCTGCGCACCGACATCGCCGGCGCCAACGGCGTCGGCATCGACAGCCTCCTCATCCTCGGCGGCATCCACGGCGAGGAGCTGGGCGCCGTGCCCGGCGTCGAGCCCGATGCGCGGAAGCTCGCCGCCGCGGTGGCGGCGCACGGCCATCGCCCCACCTACACGATGTCGCACCTGGTCTGGTGAGGCGGCGCGGCCTCAATGATGGCCGCGGTGCAGGATCTGGTCGGCGAGGCCGGTCTCGTAGGCGAGGCCCTCCGCCGTCAGCGTCACCGCGTCGGGAAATTCCGACTTGATGAGGCCCTTGCGCTCCAGCGCGGTCCAGGCGGCGGGGTTCACGAGACCGGTCGCATCCCGCGCCAGCACCACCGCGGCGCCCACATGGAAGTGATCGCCATGGGGATGCGGCAGGGCGCTCACCCGCACCGAACCGTCGCCGAGACGGTCGGAATGGTCCGGCGAGCGCGCCAGCTCCTGCATCAGGGTGAGCGTCTTGAGCTGCAGCGGGTTGAGATTGAGCGGGTTCTTCTTGGGCGACATGGCTCTCGCGCTCCGGCTTCGAGGTCGATCACATTAACATGAGTTGCGGGCCCGTCACCGCGCCCGCCTTGGTCGTTTCCAAAACCCGTGGCAGACTGTCCGGACAGATCGGACGAGCGCGCCGTCGGCGCGTCAACGCCCGCGACAAAGGACAGGGAGGGGACACATGCGCAAGCTCACGCTCGCCATCGCGATCGCCGCCGTGGCGGTATCGGTTCTGGGCCATGCCGGCCCGGCCAGGGCGCAATTTATCATCGTCGGCAATGACGAGAAAGTGCTCTGGGACGATGCCGGCAAGACGTTGCAGAAGGCGCCCGGCAACGACACCGTGATGGTCCTCGACATCGCGAACCGCGTGAAGCCGCGCACGGCGGCGGTGCTGAAGCTGGAGAATTCGGTGGTCGGGCCGCCCACCAACCTCGCCATCACGCCCGACGAGCACCTTGCCCTCGTCGCCAATTCCCTCGACCAGGTCTCCGACGGCAGCGGCGGCTGGAAAGCGCAGCCCGACAACAAGGTCTATGTGATCGACCTCAAGGCGTCGCCGCCGGCGCAGATCGGTACCGTCGAGGTCGGCAAGCAGCCCTCGGGCATGGCGATCAACCGCGCCGGCGACCTCGCACTGGTGACGAACCGCGCCGAGAACTCGGTGAGCGTGCTCTCGATCAAGGGCAAGGACGTGAAGCTGGTCGGCACCATCCCCGTGAGCCCGCAGGGCGCCGCCAGCGAGCAGGTCTCGGCGGTCGCGATCTCACCCGACGGCAAGCTGGCGCTTGCCGTCAAGGCGGCCACCAACAAGGTGGCGCTGCTCAGGATCGACGGCCAGAAGGTCACCTATGACGGCTACGACATGAATGTCGGCGTCTTCCCCTACAACGCGGCGGTGGTTCCCGGCGGCGAGATCGCGATCGTCAACAACAACGGCGGCGGCGGCTATTCCGACGGCGGCGTCGATACCGTCGCCGTCATCGACATGAAGGCGACGCCGCCCCGCGTCATCGACTATGTGGTGGTGGGTGACGGGCCCGAGGGCCTGGCGGTGAGCCCCACCGGCAAGCTCGCGGTCTCCGTCATTCTCAATGGCGCGGGCAACGTGGCGAAGTCCGCGTTCTTCCATCACGACCACGCCTATCTCAGCATCCTCAAGATCGACGGGAAGCGCGTGCAGAAGGTCGGCGAGGTCGAGGTGGGCGGTCTCGCCGAGGGCGCGGCGTTCAGCCCGGACGGCAAGTACCTCTATGTCGGCAACTACCTCGACAGCGACATGACGATCTTCAAGGTGGAGGGCAGCAAGCTGGTGCGGGCCGCGAGCATGAAGCTGCCGGGCCATCCGGCCTCGCTCAGAAGCGCCGTGCCCTGACCGTCAACCGCGACACCGCGCGGTCGACGGCGGCCGCGCTCTTGTCTCGGGGAGTAAGAGTCCGTTTGAGAACGTCCATTGGTGAGCGATGCGTCTGAGGAGGATGGGTCGGGCTCGCCTCGCGTCCGACCCGCTCACGGTCAAGCATCAGCGCCACGTCGTGGATGGTCTGGAACCGGAACCGCCGCACGAACCGGCGAAACCACCAGTAGACCGTCGGCCACGGCGGAAAATCCTTAGGCAACATCCGCCAGCCGCTGCCCGAGCGCGCCAGATATCGGATCGCGTTCAAAACCTCGCGCAAATCCGTCCGGGCCGGCCGCCCGCTCTTGGCGCGCCAGGCAGGAACGGCTCAATCCGCGCCCACTCCTCGTCGGTCAAATCCGTCGGGTAGCGCTTGGTCTTCTTCTCAATTTCGGCCATCCGGCCACGCGTCGTTGGGGTCCACATCACAAGCTTGAATCACGCTCGAATCTGCCGTTCAATAGGTTTTCCAACGGTCTCTAAGACCTTAGATTGGGGACACATGGAACAGGAACGGACGCATGCAACGAGAGATCATCCGGGTCGAGCCGATTGACAGCAATTTCGAGAAGTGGGGCGCGCCGGTGTCCACCTGCACCCGCGCCGGCAACATGGTGTTCGTCTCGGGCATGCCGCCCTTCGATCCTGAGACCGGCGAGATCCTCGTCCACGCCCCGTTCGAGCGCCAGGTTGAGCTGATCCTGGAGCAGGTGAAGAAGGCGCTGGAGGCCGCCGGGTCGGACCTCGACCATGTGCTGAAGTGCAATGTGCTGTGCATCTCGGCGGACCGGTTCAAGGCCTTCAACGAAGTCTACAAGCGCTACTTCCCGAAAAACCCCCCAGCCCGCATCTTCTTCTGCGTGCCTGAGTGGACCGGGCCCTTCGACGTCGAGGTCGATTGCGTGGCGGTCACGAAGGACTGACCTCGGCTATCCGGCCACGCGTCGCCGGAGTCCACATCGCAAGCTTGAATCACGCCCGAACCCGCCGTTGAACGGGTTCTCAAACGGTCTCCAAGGGAAGCCGCGCCGTCGAGAGACGGGCGGATTACTTCTTGTCCTCTTCCTCGTCGTCCGGGCGGTTGCCCAGCTTCGAGATGAGGCGCAGCACATCTGCCTGCAGCTGCGGATCGCGGATGCCGTAATAGCCGCGGATCAGCGACATCACTTCGCGCCGATCGAAGGTCTCGCTCACCGGCGAGACCTCGCTGGCGATGTTCTTGGCGACGAGGCCGTCGGGATAGCCCTCGAAGAAGAAGGCGGGAGAGACTTCCAGCACCTGCGCCACGTCATAGAGTCGGCTCGCCGAGATGCGGATGTCGCCGGACTCGTATTTCTGCACCGCCTGAAACGAGACGCCGATCTTGCTGGCGAGCGCGCCCTGGCTCAGACCGAGCTGGATGCGGCGCAGCCGCATGCGGGCGCCGACATAAACGTCGATTGGGTGTGGATCGTGATCTTTGCGTGGAATCATGGTGCTTTCGCGCCTGGGTGGAAACATCGGTCGGGACGGCAGGTCAAAGACTTGGCAATGGAAATCGGCCCCGAAATCGATCGCCCGCCTATATAGCGTCAAACTTCCCTAGAAATCGTCTAAGTAGAACAAGTCACAGCGCAACAATCTAAAGCCTCCGCCCGCGACGTGCAGCAATAAATGCGAACGGCCTCAAATATCTCGATGCTTATGCACCCTCAGGGGTGGCAGACGGCAGCATTAGTCTAGAAGTACTCGCTCATCGCTACGCAACGTGCTCGCTTCGTTCGACTACAGAAAGAACCGTGCCCAATCTTGCTCACGGGCGTTCGCCAATCGGTCGGGCATCGTCCACCATCGCCAGCCCGCTCAGCGACTCGACGCCGACGAGGAGCCGCGCATGGGAAGCGGAAAGCTGTCGCCGAGTCGGCAGCATGCTGCGAGGCGAAGCCCAGTGCCTCGCGGTCCGGCAGGATGGTCCGGATCACCTCACCGCGACCGCAATCATCGCGAGGATCACGGCGACGACCCGCTGCATCCGGCCGTGGACGGCGCGGCACCCATTCCTTCGTCGGGCGAGGGGAGATTACCAACGACGCGGACCGCCATGGGCTTCAACGCGTCAAATGCGGCTAAAGATGTGGGAATGTCTCCGCCGCCTGCCTTGACGCGGATCAAGCATCAGCACAGCTCTGGCTTCATGGTAAACGAGGGGGGAGGACCGACGATGCGCGCGATGCAGCTGGAAGCGGCGAGAGCGCCCTTGCGGCCGAGCGATCTTCCGCTTCCCGCGCCGCGCGCCGGCGAGGTGCGTATCAAGATCGCCGCCTGCGGCGTCTGCCGCACCGATCTTCATATTCTCGACGGCGAGGTGGCGGCGCCGCGCCTGCCGCTGACGCCCGGCCATGAGATCGTCGGCACCGTGGCAGCGCTGGGACCCGGCGTCCGCTCGCTCGCCCTCGGCGAGCGCGTCGGCGTGCCCTGGCTCGGCTGGACCTGCGGCACCTGCGCCTTCTGCCGGAGCGGCCGCGAGAACCTCTGCGACAGCGCGCGCTTCACCGGTCTCCACATCGACGGCGGCTATGCCGAATACACCGTCGCCGATGCGCGCTACTGCTTCGGCATTCCCGCGGGCTTCAGCGACGTGGCGGCGGCGCCGCTGCTCTGTGCCGGCCTCATCGGCTATCGCACGCTGAAGCTCGCCGGCGAGGCGGAGCGCGTCGGGATCTACGGCTTCGGCGCGGCGGCCCATATCCTCGCCCAGGTGATCCGCCACCAGGGCCGCAGGCTCTACGCCTTCACGCGGCCCGGCGATCGTGCCGCTCAGGACTTCGCGCGCGGCCTCGGCGCCCGCTGGGCCGGCGGGTCCGACGAGCTGCCGCCGGAGCCGCTCGACGCCGCGCTGCTCTTCGCGCCGGTCGGATCGCTGATCCCGGCGGCGCTCGCCGCCACCGTCAAGGGCGGCACCGTCGTCAGCGGCGGCATCCACATGAGCGACATCCCGAGCTTTCCCTACCGCCTGCTCTGGGAGGAGCGCCAAGTGCGCTCGGTCGCCAACCTCACCCGCGCCGACGGCGAGGAGCTGCTGGCGCTCGCCGCCCGGATCCCGATCGAGACCTCGACCACGGTGTTTCCCCTGGCGCAAGCGAACGACGCCCTCGAGCGGCTCCGTCAGGGCCGCATCGAGGGTGCCGCGGTGCTGGTGCCCTAGCCCGCTACTTCGCGCTGCCGCGGCGCAGCAGCAGTGTCCAGTCGCGCAGCGATTCCAGGAGCTGCTTGATGAGGCCCGCCGTCGCCTCGTCGGTGAGCTTGCCGTTGGCGTCGAAGCGGGTCTGCGCCTGGCCGATCATCACCTCGGGCTTGTTCACCGGATGCATGTTGAGGAAGACACAGGTCTGGCGCAGGTGATACTGCGCCCTCGCGGTGCCGAGGATGCCGCCGCTCGCCCCCATGATGGCGACCGGCTTGCCGTCGAAGGGCTGGCTCGGTGGCCGCGAGCCCCAGTCGATCGCGTTCTTCAGCACGCCGGAGACGGAGTAGTTGTATTCCGGCGTCACGAAGAGCAGCGCGTCCGCCGCGGCGATCTTGTCGCGGAAGTCCTGCACCGCCGGCGGATATCCCGCCAGGCGGACATCGTCATTGTAGAGCGGCAGGTCGCCGAGCCCTACCGTCTCGAGGGTCATTCCCGCCGGCACCAGGGTCTGGGCCGCGTGCAGTGCCATGGTGTTGAAAGAGGCCTTGCGCAGGCTCCCTGACATGCCCAGGACCTTGATCTCGTCGCTCATCGTCATCCCCGACTGGTTGGATCTTGTTGCGCCCATTTGGCTGACATCGACGGGCGGAGACAATGCGTTTTTTCGTGACCCTCACCTCGCCCCGAGGTAATCCGCGAGGTGCCTCTGCTGCGCGGCGTCGAGGCGGAGCCCGAGCTTGGTCCGCCGCCACAGGATGTCCTCGGCGGTCGCTGCCCACTCCTCGCGGCGGAGCCAGCCCACCTCCGCTGCGGTGAGGCCGGCGCCGAACTCGATGCCGAGATCGCCCATCGCCTTGGCGCCGTCCAGCATCGCGCCCGCCTCGCTGCCGTAGCGGCGCGTGAGCCGCCGGGCCAGCAGCGGGTCGAGCCAGGGAAAGCCGCGCTGCAGCGCCTCCGCCGCCGGCGCCACATCGCCGCCGGCGAGATCGCCGCCCGGCAGCGGCGTGCGGTCGGTCCAGCCGCCCGGCATCATCGGGAAGGCGGGCCGCAGCCGGTCGAGCGCCGCCTCGGCGAGCCGTCGATAGGTCGTGATCTTGCCGCCGAGCACCGAGAGCAGCGGCGCCGACCCCGGCGGCGCGTCGAGGATCAGCACGTAGTCGCGAGTCACCGCCGAGGCGTTGGCGGCGTGATCCTCGTAGAGCGGGCGCACGCCCGCATAGCGCCAGAGGATCGTCGCCGGCGATACCGGCCGCGCGAACCAGCGGCTGACCGCGCGACAGAGATAGGCCGCATCCGCCTCACTGCACGCGACCGCGGCGGGATCGCCCTCGAAGGCATCCTCGGTCGTGCCGATCAGGGTAAAATCCTCCTCGAAGGGCAGCACGAAGACGATGCGGCGGT
>DATKPX010000488.1:0-3032 GCA_035523855.1 Allostellaceae bacterium | reverse complement strand
GTTGCCCCGCGCCCGCTTTGGCCTTAAACAAGGCGCGCCCCATCTGGAGACGAGGCCCTAATGCCAGAGGCGACGAGCGCCGCCGCGGCGGATGCCGCCGAGATCACCTCCCGCATCCTGCTGGAGACCAAGGCGGTGCTGTTCCGGCCGGACGAGCCCTTCACCTTCACCTCCGGCCGGGTGAGCCCGGTCTATGTGGATTGCCGGCGCCTCATCTCGTTTCCGCGCGCGCGGGCGAAGCTGATGGACCTCGCGGTCGACACCATCACCCGCGCGGCGGGATTCGAGAGCCTCGATGCCATCGCCGGCGGCGAGACCGCCGGCATTCCCTTCGCCGCCTGGGTCAGCGAGCGCATGGGCCTGCCCATGCTCTATGTCCGCAAGAAGGCGAAGGGCTTCGGCCGCAACGCCCAGATCGAGGGCGAGATGCCGGAGGGCGCGCGCGTGCTTCTGGTGGAGGATCTCGCCAGCGAGGGCACCTCGAAGCTCAACTTCATCCATGCGATCCGCGATGCCGGCGGGCAGATCGGTCATACCTTCGTGATCTTCCATTACGGCATCTTTCCGCAGAGCGTCGCCACGCTGGCGGCGGAGGACGTGACGCTGCACTCGCTCGCCACATTCTGGGACGTGCTCAAGGTGGCGCACGGCCTCGGCTACTTCACGCCGGAGCAATACAAGGCGGTGCGCTCCTATCTGGAGAATCCCGACGGCTGGGCGCCGCCGGCGAGCGCCCGGCGGTGAGTCCTCGGCTCCTGCGCGCCGGCTCCCGGTAGAACGAAGGCACGCCCGCCGCGATGCTGGAGAGCTTCCTCGTCGAGGCGCAGCGCTATATCGCGGAGTATGGCTATTCCGCGATCTTCCTCGGCCTCTTCCTCGAGAGCTTCGGCCTGCCCACCCCGGGCGAATCGCTGATGATCGCCGGCGCGCTGCTGGCATCCGCCGGCAAGCTCGACATCTACTGGCTGCTGACGATCTGCTGGGTCGCCGCGGTCGCCGGCGACAACATCGGCTACGCGATCGGCGCCAAGGGCGGCCGGCTGCTGGTCCTGCGCTACGGCCCGCGCTTCCGCATCAGGCACGAGCACATCGAGCGGGTCGAGGGCTTCTTCCACCGCCATGGGGGCGCGGTGGTGCTGTTCGCGCGCTTCGTGGTGGTGCTGCGCCAGCTCAACGGCATCGTCGCCGGCACCATGGGCATGAGCTGGTGGCACTTCCTGTTCTATAACGCGCTCGGCGCCGCGCTCTGGGTCGGATTCTGGGGCACCCTCGCCTATTGGCTCGGCAAGCGCTTCCATCTGCTGCTGGACGCCGTCAGCACCGCCGAGCCCTTCGCCGTCGCCGCGGCGATCGTGACCGCTGCCATCGTCCTCACCTATTTCTGGATCCGCGGGCGCCGCAAGAAGCGGCAGCGGCGGCGCGCGCCGCGCAAGGCCTGAGCGCCACGCCGCCGCGGGCCGGCTACTTCCCGTGCGCCGCCATGTGGTCGCAGGTCACGTTGGGGTTCATGTCGGTGAAGGTGCCGCGCGGGTTCGCCCGCCAGGCCCAGACATGGAGCTCGTAGAAAGGATCGAGGCCGTAGCGGTTGGGCGCGCCGTTGAAGGCGAAGAGATGCCCCTCGAGCGAGGCCGGCCCCTTGAAGCTGATGTACTCGACGCCCACCAGCGCCAGCGTGCCGTCGGCGGTCGGCTCGTACATCACCGCCTGCGGCCGCTTGATGTCGATCGCCTCGTCCTTCATGTAGGCGCTGTTGACGTAGTGGACGCCCATGGCGCCGCCGTCGATGCCGCTGACGCAGGGGATCGGCGCATAGCCCTCGCGCACGGCGACGGCGACGTCCTTGAAGCGATCGTTGGCGGCGCGGACGTGGTCGGCAAGGGGATTGCCGGCCTTCTCGGCGGCCGCGGCGGCGCCGATCGTGAACAGCGACACGAGAGCCAGGGTCCTGGCCCAGCGAACAAAGCGCATCTTGATCTCCTGGGTTGATCGACGGCGCGCACTCTGAGCATCCCTAGGCCGGCAGTCACGCCGGTATTTCTCCGCCTCCGGCTGCAAAATTGCAGGCCGCGCCGGAGCCCTCTAGACTGAAGCCGCCATGAACTGGGACGATCTTCGCATCATCGCCGCCGTCCGCGAGCAGGGCACCTACGCGCGCGCCGGCGCGCGGCTGCGCATCGACGAGACCACGGTGGCCCGGCGCGTCGCCAGGATTCAATCCGCCCTCGGCGCGACGCTCTTCGACGCCATCGACGGCGCGCGCCGGCCGACCGCCTATTGCGATGCGATCCTCTCCCACGTCCACGAGATCGCCCGGCACGTCACCGAGATCGGCAATGTCGGCAAGGCATCGCATGGGGTGGTGGGCCGGATCCGCATCGCCACCACCCCCATCGTCGCCGAGGAGATCCTGGCGCCCCGCGCCGCGCCCTTCCTGCGCGCCAATCCCGGCCTCGTCCTGCAGATCAAGGCCTCCGAGGAAAACGTCAACTTCTCGCGCTGGGAGGCCGATCTCGCCGTGCGGCTGCGCAAGCCCGCGCGCGGCGACTTCACGATCATGAAGCTGGCGGAGATGCGGCTCTACATGTTCGAGCCCGTCGAGCCGGCGAGCGGCAGCGGCCCGCCCGTCGTCTGCTGTTTCCCCGAGGAGCTAGACCACACGCCCGAATCCCGCCATCTGATGACGAAGCGGCTTTATGCCGAGAGCCGCTGCATCACCGAGAATTCCCGGGTCGTCCACGCGCTGCTGAAGGCGCACGCGGCGATCGGCATCCTGCCGGAGCACATGTGCGGCGAGCTGCTGCGCGACCGCCGCTTGCGCGCGACGCCGCTCGCCACCCGCCGCGAAGTCTGGCTGCTGGTGCAGAGCCATCTGAAGCGCGATCCCGCCGCCCGCGCGGCGATCACCTGGGTGCGCGACAGCTTCCGCGCCGTCGCCGCCCGATGACGGCGCGAGCTCTCATCGCGTGGATCGGGTCGTTGATCCTGCTCCCGGCAATCGGGCCTGCGGCCGCGGACCCCTTGCGCATCGCGCT
>DATKPX010000487.1:0-6501 GCA_035523855.1 Allostellaceae bacterium | reverse complement strand
GCAGATGCCGATGACGCCGAGCGCGCTCGCCCCCACCGCCGGCGGCACGCCGCAGAGCGCGAGGTAGGAGGGGAGGTGGGTGGTGATGAAGAGGAGCTGGAAGCCGCAGGCGAAGAAGGCGGCGGTCATCGCGAGATAGCCCGGATGGCGAAACGCCTGGCGCAGCACCTCGCCGAGGCCGCGCTCGTCCTCCTCGGCGGCGCCGGCCGCGGCGGGCGAGTCGGCGGCGCTGATCCAGAGCGACAGCACCGCCATCGACGCGGCGATCAGGGCGAAGGCCAGCATGGCGCTGCGCCATCCCACGCTCTCGATCAGCGACTGGCCGAGCGGCGCCAGCACCATGGTGGCGATCGAGCCCGCCGCCGCCACCGTGCCGACCGCCTGGCTGCGCCGCGCCGGCGGCGTCGCCCGCGAGACCACGCCGATCAGCACGCCGAAGCCGGTGCCGGCGACGCCGATGCCGATCAGCACGCCGGCGACGTCGAGGCCGAGGACGCCGCCCGATGCCGCCATCAGCCACATGCCGGCGCCGTAGATGAGCGCCGTCGCCATCAGCACCGGCCGCGCGCCGTAGCGGTCGGCGAGCATGCCGACGAAAGGCTGGCTCGCGCCCCAGACGATGTTCTGCAGCGCGATCGCGAAGCTGAAGGCGGAGGCGGAGATCGCGAGATCGACGGTGACCGGCCGCAGGAAGATGCCGAGACTCTGGCGCAGCCCCATGCAGAGCGAGATGACGAGCCCGCTCATCAGCATCAGCAACAGCAGGCTGCCGCGACGCGATGCGGCGGGGAAGGTGGAGGATGTCGCCATCGGTCACCTCGTGCGATCCGGGACCGGTGCCCCAGGCGCGACGCTTTGGCGCTTGAGTACACAGGTCGGTGTAACTATGTTCGGATGATGGCCGGCGGCCGAGGCCGCTGGCAAGATGAAACTACACCGACCTGTGTAATGGCTGCCATGCGTTCCCGTGCCGCCCGCCGCCCGATCCGGAAACCCCGCCGGGCGGATCCGCCAGCCGCGCCCCTCGACATGGACGAGCGCATCCTCGCCACCGCCGACCGGCTGTTCTCCCGCCAGGGCATCCGCGCCGTCGGCGTCGACACCATCGCGGCCGAGGCGGGGATCAGCAAGCGGACGCTCTATAATCACTATCCCGCCAAGGAGGCGCTGGTCGTCGCGCATCTCCGCCGCCGCTACGGCGCGCTCACCCATGCCGATGACCGGCTGGTCGACGCGCCGCCGGCGGCGCAGATCCTCGGCGCCTTCGAGCGGCTGGAGCGCGCGATCGCCGATCCCGCCTTCCGCGGCTGCCCCTTCGTCAATGCGGTGGCCGAGCTGGGCGTGCCCGGTCCCGGCGCCGATCACCAGACCAACGCGCTCGCCATCGCCTTCAAGGAGGAGCGCCGCCAGTGGTTCCGCCGCCGGCTGGAGCGGATCGGCGTCGCCGATCCCGACGGCCTCGCGACCCAGCTCGCGCTGCTGGTGGACGGCTGCGTCGCCGTCGGCCTGGTGCGCCGCGATCCCGCCATGGCGCGCGCCGCCGGCGCCGCCGCCCGCACGCTGCTCATCGCCGCCGGGGTGGCCGTCGCGCCGGCCGGTTCTTGCCGATCACCGCGACGATGATGAGCCCGAAGGTGATCAGGCGGGCGAGGAAGTAGAGCGGCTCCGTCTCCTGCGACGGCTGGCTGACCGCGAGGCCGAAGCGCGCCACGCCGTCGAGGCCGAAGGCGGCGGCGAAGAGCAGGAAGAAGCTGTCGCGCGTCTGTCGCCAGAAGCGCAGGAAGAACAGCATCGCCACGAAAGCCGTGGTGGCGACCGCGCCCATCAGGGCGGAATTCATCGCCTCGGTCATTCGGTGTCCCAGATCAGGCCGAACAGCAGGACTGACATCGCCACCAGCGCGACCGCCGTTCGCCAGAAGGTCAGATCGACTTGCGGGAGCAGCAGCTTGTCGACCACCAGCAGGAGATTGTTCAGCGTGAGGCCGGCGAAGGCCAGGCCGCTCCAGAACAGCAGCCGGCTGCGGCCCCGCCGATAGGCCTGCAGCAGCAGGACCGTGCACATGAGGGCCGTGAGCGCGCAGAGGCTGTAGATGATCGCGGCCACCGCTAGCGGTCCTTCCTGAACTTGAACGCGTCCGCGAACTGCTTGATCCGGCGGAGCTTGGAATGGATCAGGTTGGTGACGGGAATGAGATGCTTGGCATAGGTCGCGGCGAGGCGATCGACCTGCTGCTGCAGCTCCGGGTCCCGGCACTGATAGCGATAGATACCATTCGCGCAGGCGAGGAAGCCATCTTCGCAGAGCCGCGTCAGCGCCGTCGTGACCTCCCGCGGGGTGGTGTAGAGCCGCGCCGTGGTCCGGGCGACGTCCCATTCTTCGCGCGGGTTGGCGCGCAGGAGCAGCAGCGCTTCCAGCTGCGCGATCGAATCGAAATGGCGGAGGACGAAATCGCGCAGATCGTCGGGGATGATCTCGCTCACCGCCTCGCTCTCCGCGCTCCGGCGTCGGGTGGCGCCGAGACCGCGGCGTTCAGGATGTCATGCGGAGCGACCATGACGGGAAACCTAAACCATGTTCCGGTCGGATAGAATCGGAGCCTGCTTCGCACTCGCAGCACGGTTGCATTTTCCGCGCGGGTCCTACCGAAACGCGGGAAGACCCGCGCGGGTATCTCGCTAGCGCATGCCGACGGCGCTATCCGCTGTCGGGCGGGAGGGCGCGGCTCGCGGCAGCAGCCGTCCCCGCGGAAAGACGATGCGGGCGGTGGTGCCGATGCCGGGTGTGCTGGTCACCTGGAGATCGCCGCCCTGCAGCTCGACGAAGGCCTTGGCGAGCGGCAATCCGAGACCGGCCCCCTCGTAGCGGCGCGCGATGCGGTTGTCGACCTGGCGGAACGGCTCCATCGCGACGGCGATCTCGCGCTCGCTCATGCCGATCCCGGTATCGGTGATAGTGATGGCGAGCGCGCCCTCCGGCGCGACGCCGGCCTCCACCGAAACCGAGCCGCCGGCCTCGGTGAACTTGATGCAGTTCGACAGCAGATTGAGCAGCACCTGGGTCAGCCGCTTCTCGTCGGCGCGGAGCGCCGGCAGGTCCGCGGGCAGGTCATTGGAGAGGGTGACGCCGGCTTGGCTCGCCTGCGGCATCACCTGGCGCAGGCTGGCGGCGATGACGGCGGCGATATCGATGGTCTCCTCGTGGAGCTCGAGCGCGCCGCCCTCGATGCGCGACATCTCCAGGATGTCGGTGATGATGTGCAGCAGGTGCTGGCCGGAGGCGCGGATGTCGCCGGCATAGCCGCGGACCTTCGCGGGGTCCGGCTGCGCTCCGCTGGCGATCAGCTCGGCGAAGCCGATGACGGCATTGAGCGGCGTGCGCAGCTCGTGGCTCATGCAGGCGAGGAACTCGCTCTTCGCCCGGTTCGCGCCCTCCGCCGCCGTCGTCGCCATCTGCAGCGAGACGTTGGCGTCGCGCATCGCCATCTCGCTCGCGCGGAGCGCGCGCACCAGACGCTCCCGCCGGGCGAGCTGCCACCAGAGCGCGCCGGTCATTGCCAGCAGGACGGCGACGCCGAAGGCGGCGCCGATGCCGTAGGTCCAGGCCTCGTGACGCCATTCGGCGAGGATGTCGCTCTCGGCCTGGGCGACCGAGATCACCAGCGGAAGATTGGCGACGCGCCGGAAGGTGAGCATGCGGAGGATGCCGTCGACCGGCGAGGCGCCGCGGATGGTCCCCGCGTTCACGCCGGCGCGGATGCTCTCGAAGAGCGGCCCCGTCTCGAAGGCGCGCCCGAACAGCTCCGGATTGATCGGCTGGCGCGCGAGCACGCGGGAGGCCGCGTCGTCCCACAGAGTGACGCTGCTTTCCTTTCCCACGTCGATCACGCCGAAGAACTTCTCGATCGTGCTGAGGTTGAGCGGCGCCAGCACGATGCCGCCGAAGCTGCCGTCCGGCTTGCGCAGGCGGCGGCTGAAGCCCAGCGACCAGACATTGGCGACGGTGGAGACGAACGGCTCGGAGATATGGAACCTGGCGGCGGGATCGTCGCGCGGGCCGGTGAAGTAATCGCGCCTGCTGCCGTCCAAGGGGCGCCGGTCGCCTTCCGCGTTCACCACGCGCCGGCCGGCCGCGTCGTAGACGACGAGGTCGCGGTAGGGCGAGCTGTCGTGCATCTGCGCCGCCAGCAGGGCCTGCACGCGGTCGACGTCGAGCGGACCCCGCCGCAGCTCCTGGTCGAGCAGGTGGACGAGGTCGGTGAGCGCGAGATCGATCTCGCGCACCCGGCCGCTGGCATACTGCTCGAGGGCGAGCACCAGGTTCTGCTGCGTGCGCTGGGCCTCCAGGATCGCGTGGCTGCGCTTGTCCCAGAGGGTCGTCACCACCAGCAGCAGCAATCCGATCAGCACGAAGCTGCTGAAGCCCAGCAGCGTCGCGCGCAGGAACGCGCTGGCGGCCGGCGTCTCGGCAGTGGCCAAAGGAATGCTGGAGGGCTCTCCGCGGGCCCGCGTCGTGCTCACGAACAGACCCCGGACGGTAAAGGCTGGAGGGGTTCTCTTGCGGGGGCACGCTAAGGCGGCCGCCTTAACCTGCGGTTAAGGAGGCACCCTCGCCGCCGGCGGCTGCATGCGGGGGTATCGCGGAGACCTGCCGGGGCGGTTGAACCCGCGGCGGCGCGGCCCCAAATCGACAAGAGCGGACGAATGCCGAAGGAGACGAGGGCAATGATGTGTCGATCCCGGACACGTTCGGTGCTGAGCGGGGTGTCCCTCGCTCTCGCGGTCGCGCTCGGCACGACGGGCGCTGCGCGCGCAGCAAGCCCGACGGGCCTGTCACCGGGCCCCGATCAGGCGAGCGCCGCCGATCTTCTGGGCAGGGTGCTGACCGGCGAGGACGGGCGTCCGCTCGGGCGGGTGAGCGACCTTCTCATCGACGGTGTGGCGCGCCGCGTCGCCTTCATCGGGCTGGAGCTGCCGGGCGCCGGCAAGCGGGTCGTGGCGCTGCCCTGGACCGCGCTCGCCCCGGCCGCCGCGCTTTCCGGCGGCTACCGGGCGACGGGCACCGGCGCGGCGGCGGTGGCGGAGGATCTGCCCTTCGCCCAGCAGGCCGCGGCCGATCCTGCCGATCTCGACGTGCAACGCGATCTCCTCGGCCGTCCGGTGCTGGCTGCCGCCGGAGAGCGGGTCGGGCGGCTCATCGATTTCGACGTCGACCTCCGCAGCGGCGGCATCGGCGATCTCTTCATCACGACGACCGAGGTGGCGGATGGCGGCCGCCGGCTCAGGGCAATTCCCTGGGATGCGATCGCCGATCTCGGCGCCGAGCGCGCCATCGTGCTGCGCCTCGACGCCGCGAGCGTGCTGCATTCGCCGGACTATGCGGCGGTGGCGGCGGACCGGCCTCCGAACCGTCTCGCGGGCGGTTGAATCGGCTAACCCGCGCTTGCCTGCGTGCTGGAGGGGCGGGGCGGCGGTGCCGCCGCGGGCCGGGTCGCCAGCAGCTTCTCGGCGCAGATGGCGGCGGCGTCGGAGAGCGGTCCGTCGATGCCGGGCAGGTCGAGCCAGCCGCTCTTGGCGATGAAATCCGCCTGCTCCCAGGCCCCGGTCTTGGCCAGCGCCGCGAGCCTGGCGGCGGCGTTGGGCGCCGCTTCGAAGCGCTTGACGCAGATCGCGGCGGCGAGCCGGTCGCGCGTGTCCTGCCGGGCATTGACGACGAGGTGCTCGGCGCTTCCCGCCGTCATCCAGCCGCCCCAGCCGAATCCCACCATCACCGTGGCGAGGACGCTGGCGGCGCAGGACCAGAGCCACAGGCCCTTCGATGGCTGATAGGCGCGCCAGCGCTCGCGGAGCCGCATGCGATCCTCCATGGCATCGCTCGCCCTTACAGGGATCAGAACACCGGACGGTGCCTTGCCGCCCGCTGTCGCGGGGATGAAATCTTTTTCAGGCGGAGACGGCGGCGCCCTCAACCGGCGGGCGCCGCCGCGCCCGGCGTCAACCCTGGTTCGGGGCCTCGGAGAGGGCGACGTACTCGCTGCTGCCGTGCCGGTTGAGCAGCAGCAGCACGCGCTTGTCCGGCCCGCTCATCGCCGCCTTGAGCTTGCTCGCGGCCTCTTCCGGCGAGGTGACCGGCTGCTGGTTGACGGCGACGATGACGTCGCCCGGCCGAAGGTCGACCTCGTTGAAGGGGCTCGCGTCCGAGATCGAGCGCACCAGCACGCCCTTCACGGTCTCCGGCACATGGAAGCGCTCGCGCTCGGCGCTGGTGAGCGGCGCCAGCGCCAGGCCCGCGGCGTGGTCGGCCTGACCGCCGGCCTCGGCAAGCTGGCCCAGATCGGCCGGCTGCTCGGCGATGGCGACGTCGAAGCTCTTGTCCTGGTCGCCGCGCCGCACCGTGACCTTGGCGTCGGTGCCGACCGGCGTCTCCGCCACCATGATCGGCAGATCGCGCAGCTTCTGGATCTCGTGACCATTGAAGCTCTCGATGACGTCGCCCTGCTTG
>DATKPX010000486.1:0-6728 GCA_035523855.1 Allostellaceae bacterium | reverse complement strand
CCGCGGCGCCGGCCCGCGGATATATCGCCGGGCCCAGTGAACTTCCTCTCACAGGTCCAGGTTGTCCCACCCCACCTTGTGAATCCTCCGCAGGAGGTTCCGATGGCGCATACCGGTGGGGTCGGTCTCCATCCGCTCGATCTCGACGCGGCCGGCTGGTATGTGCTGCCGGTGGCGGAGCGCTGCGTCGCCCTGGCGCCGCCGCTCGGCCTCGAGGTGGCGCGGCTGCGCTTCGATCTTGGCGCCGACCGCGTCCTCGACCTGCCGCTGTCGCCCCAGAGCCTGGCCGAGCTCGCCCGCGCGCTGGGACCGATTCTCGGGCGCTGAAAGAGCCTCCCGAGTCGCGCCGATTCGCCCGAGTCGCCGCCCGAGTCGGGTTTTCGAGAACAGGTCGGGATCGCCCCAAGTTGTGGGAGAGTCGGGCGGGTGGAAACCACAAGATGCGGTGGCAACCAAGCTTCTATTGACGACTCGGCCGGGCTTATGCTGTTGCTCTTTTGTCCTCGAGCTTAGAAGCCGGTCTTAAGGGATCGGTTTAAGCACGGGGGACGGTCGCGGCAGCGTCTTCTCCAGGGGTCGATCGGCGTGCAGCACAATCCTCGTCTCGATCGCCTCGGCGATTACGCCTTCACCAAGCTCGCCGACCTGCTGGCGCCGGAGCCGCCGCGCGCCAACGTGACGCCGGTGATGATGTCCGTCGGCGATCCCCAGCACACGCCGCCGCATTTCGTCGAGCGCGTGATCGCCGACAACGCCCATCTCTGGAACCGCTACCCCACCATGGTGGGGACGCCCGCCTACCGCGCGGCGGTGGCGGACTGGCTGACGCGGCGCTACCACCTGCCGGCGGGCATGATCGCCGCCGACCGCCACATCCTGCCGGTGGCCGGCACCAAGGAAGGCCTGTTCCTGATCGGGCAGATCGCGGTGCCCGAGACCAAGGCCGGGAAGCAGCCGCTCGTCCTCGTGCCCAACCCCTACTACATGGTCTATAGCGGCGGCGGCGTGATGGGCGGCGCCGACATCCACTATCTCGACGCCACGGCGGCAACCGGGTTCCTGCCGGATCTCGGGGCGATCCCGGAGGAGGTGCTGGCGCGCACGGCGATCTTCTATCTCTGCAGCCCGTCCAATCCGCAGGGCGCCGTCGCCAGCCTCGATTATCTGAAGCGCGCGCTGACGCTGGCGCGCGCCTACGACTTCCTCCTGGTGGTCGACGAATGCTACGCCGAGATCTACGACAAGGTGCCGCCGGCGGGCGGGCTCCAGGCGGCGGCGGCGCTCGGGCAGGATTTCGCCAATGTCGTCGTCTTCCATTCGCTCTCCAAGCGCTCCAGCGCCGCCGGCCTGCGCATCGGCTTCATCGCCGGCGACGCCGAGGTGATCGCGCGCTTCGCGACGCTGCGCAGCTATGGCGGCTGCCAGATCCCGATCCCGATCCAGGAAGCCGGCACCGCGCTCTGGCGCGAGGAGGATCACGTGGTCGAGAACCGCGCCCTTTATCGCAGCAAGTTCGACGTCGCCGAGCGCGTGCTCCGCGGCAAGTTCGAGTTCTACCGGCCGGCCGGCGGCTTCTTCCTCTGGCTCAATGTCGGCGACGGCGAGCGCGCCTGCCTCCGGCTCTGGCGCGAGGCGGCGGTGCGCACGCTGCCGGGCGGCTATCTCGCCCGTGTCAACGCAGAGGGCATCAACCCCGCCGAGCCCTATATCCGCGTCGCCCTCGTGCACGACGACGCGACGGTGGGGGAGGGGCTCGAGCGCATGGTGCGCGTGCTCGAGAGGTGAGTCTTGCAGCAGCATCTCGCGTCCTTCGACGCGCTCGCGCGGCTCGCTTGCTCAGGATGAGGTCGTTTAGGGATGGCGGGAAGAAAGGTCCTCATCCTGAGCAAGCGAAGCGCGTCGAAGGACGCACCGAGATCGGTCCGGGACCAGTGAGAGACACATGGCGCATGTAAGCGAGAGCGTTGGGCGGAAGTCGCGCAAGCCGGCGCCGCCGATGGAGGCGCTGAAGCGGCGCCTCGCCGAGGGAGCGGGCGTCGCGCTGGTGTTCGCGGGGCTGCTGCTGGCGGTGGCGCTGGCGAGCTTCGATCACACCGATCCTTCGCCGAGCCACGCGGTGAGCGGCCCCGTGCGCAACATCGTCGGCCCCGCCGGCGCCGCGGTGGCGGACGTGCTGCTGCAGGTGATGGGGCTGGCGGCGGCGCTCATTCCGGCGGTGCTGATCGCCTGGGCCTTCCGGCTGATGCTGAACCGCGGCGTCGACAAGCTGGTGCTGCGCCTGGCGCTGCTGCTGCCGCTGCTGGTGCTGGCGGCGATCGCCCTCGACCTGCTGCCGCCCGCCGAGCATTGGCCGATCCGCGCCGGCCTCGGCGGCATCGTGGGATTGATGGGGCTCGACGGTCTCGCGCATACGGGCTTGCCGCGACCGGCGCTCGCCATGGGCGCCGCCGCCATCGGCGGGCTGCTGTTGATCTATGTGCTGGGCCTCACCCTTGAGGACTGGGGCGATATCGGCCGCGGTGCCGGGCGCACGGCGCGGATCTCCGCCCGCATCGCCGGCTGGCTCGCGCCGCGGCTGCCGGCGCGACGCGAGCGCCAGGAGCCCATGGTGGCGCGGCAGCCGCGCCCGCCCGCCGAGATCGACACCGGCGGGGCGCCGGAGCCGGAGGAGGACGCGGACGACGAGCCGATCGAGATGCCGCAGCCCAAGCGCCGCGCCGACGTGGTGCCGGCGAAGCGCGCCGCGGTAGAGAAGAAGCCGAAGCGCCAGGCCGATCTCGACCTCGGCCCCGGCGGGCGCCACGTGCTGCCGCCGATCGATCTGCTGGCCGAGCCGCCGGTCTCGCGCGGCGCCACCGTCAACGAGGAGGCGCTGCAGCAGAACGCGCGCCTGCTGGAGACCGTGCTGGAGGATTTCGGCGTCCGCGGCCAGATCGTGAAGGTACGGCCCGGCCCGGTGGTGACGCTCTACGAGCTGGAGCCGGCGCCCGGCATCAAGGCATCGCGCATCATCGGGCTTGCCGACGACATCGCGCGCTCGATGAGCGCGGTCTCCGTCCGCGTCGCGGTGGTGCCCGGCCGCAACGTGATGGGCATCGAGCTGCCGAACGCCAAGGCGGAGATGGTGTTCCTGCGCGAGCTCCTGGTGGCGGAGAGCTACGAGCGCTCGACCGCGCAGCTGCCGCTCACCCTCGGCAAGGACATCGGCGGCACGCCGGTCATCACCGATCTCGCCCGCATGCCGCATCTGCTGATCGCCGGCACCACCGGCTCCGGCAAGTCGGTCGGCATCAACACGATGATCCTGTCGCTGCTCTATCGCCAGCCGCCGGACCGCTGCAAGTTCATCATGATCGATCCGAAGATGCTGGAGCTCTCCGTCTATGACGGCATTCCGCATCTGCTGGCGCCCGTCGTCACCGAGCCCAAGAAGGCGATCGTCGCGCTCAAATGGACGGTGCGCGAGATGGAGAGCCGCTACCGCGCCATGTCGAAGCTCGGCGTGCGGAACATCGAGGGCTACAACGCCCGCCTCAAGGAGGCGCGGGACAAGGGCGAGGTGCTGCTGCGCAAGGTGCAGACCGGCTTCGATCCCGAGAGCGGCCAGCCGGTCTTCGAGGAGCAGCCCCTCGACACCACGCCGCTTCCCTTCATCGTCGTGGTGGTCGATGAGATGGCGGACCTGATGCTGGTCGCCGGCAAGGAGATCGAGGCGGCGATCCAGCGCCTGGCGCAGATGGCGCGCGCCGCCGGCATCCATCTGGTGATGGCGACCCAGCGCCCCTCGGTCGACGTCATCACCGGCACCATCAAGGCGAACTTCCCGACCCGCATCAGCTTCCAGGTGACGTCGAAGATCGACAGCCGCACCATCCTGGGCGAGAGCGGCGCCGAGCAGCTCCTCGGGCGCGGCGACATGCTGTTCATGGCCGGCGGCGGCCGCATCACCCGCGTGCACGGCCCCTTCGTCAGCGACGAGGAGGTCGAGCACATCGTCCGCTTCCTGAAGGAGCGCGGCGGCGAGCCCGAGTACCTGGAGGAGGTGACCGAGGATCCCGAGGCCGGGCCGGAGATGTTCGGCGAGGAGGGCGGCGGTGGCGGCTCCGGCGACCAGCTCTACGACCAGGCGGTCGCGCTGGTGTGCCGCGAGCGCAAGGCCTCCACCAGCTTCATCCAGCGCCATCTGCAGATCGGCTACAACCGCGCCGCCCGCATCGTCGAGCGCATGGAGGCCGAGGGCGTCGTGAGCGCCGCCAACCACGTCGGCAAGCGCGAGGTGCTGGCGCGGAACGTGGAGTAGAGCGGGGCGGTCGGCACGCTGCAAAGCGATCCAGCGCTCTCTCGAATCCCGACAATTTTAGCAATCGCATCCGCGCCGCCCAAAAAAGCCACGTGCACGCCGGAGCGAAACCGGTGCCCTTAGGGGCTCGCGGTAGTCGACGTCGGTACGATGAGTCTGCGTCTCAAAGCCCTGAGCTCGGTGCGCTGGGTTGCCTCGGCGACAGGATCCAATGTCGCCGGGCGGTTCCTGGTGACGCTGGCGGCGGCGCACACGCTGCCGGTCGCCGACCTCGGCCTCTACGCCATCGTCAACCTGGTGCTGGGCTTCGCCTATCTCTTCGCCGATGCGGGGCTGACCCAGAGCATCGTCTCCAGGCAGGACGCGGATCCCGATCAGCTCTCCAGCCTCTACTGGTGCAACCTGCTGTTCGGCGCCATCGTCTGCGTCGCCGTCTGCCTGGCGGCGCCGGCGGCGGCCGGCTTCTATCAGCAGCCGCGGCTTCTCGGCATGCTGCTGCTGACCTCGGCGGCCTTCGCCATCAATCCCTTCGGCCAGGTCTCGCGCGCGCTGCTGCAGAAGCATCTCCGCTTCGACGCCATCGGCCGCGCGGAGATCCTCGCCACCCTCGCCAGCACGGCCTTCGCCGTGACGCTCCTCTATGGCGGCGGCGGAGTCTATGCGCTGATCTGGTCGCAGCTGCTGGCGACGGCGCTGCGCAGCGCCAGCCTCGGCATCAGCGGGCGCGGCCTGCTGCGCGCGCGCTTCCGGCTGCGCTTCGGCGAGATCCGCTTCTTTCTGCAGTTCGGCCTGTTCCAGATGGCCGACCGCGTCGTCAACTATCTCTACATGCGCCTCGACCAGTTCCTGATCGCCTCGCTGCTGGGGCCGCAGGCGCTCGGCTTCTACGCCATGGCCTGGACGCTCATCGTCGAGCCGGTCTACCGCATCAACCCCATCATCACCTCGGTCGCCTTCCCGATCTTCGCCCAGCAGCAGCATGACCGCCGCGTGCTCAGGCGAGGCTATCTGCTGGTGGTGCGCCTCCTCGCCACCATCAACGCGCCGCTGCTGCTCGGCTTCGCCGCGATCGCGCCGACCGCGATTCCCTTCATCCTCGGCGAGCGCTGGACGCCCGCGGTGCCGCTGGTCGAGATCCTCTCCGTCGTGGCGCTGGTGCGCACGGTGGTCAATCCCGTCGGCTCGCTGGTGCTGGCGGTGGGCCGCGCCGATCTCTCCTTCTATGCGAGCCTGACCCAGTTCCTGGTGCAGGTGCCGATCTACGCCGGCTTCCTCGCCTGGGGCGGGCTCATTCCGGCGACGCTCTTCCTTTGCGCCGCCAACATCGCGGCGGTGCCGATCTTCTTCCTCTATCTGATGCGGCGGACCATCGAGCTCCGCTTCGCGGATTATCTCGCCGCCTTCCTGCCCTCGATCGCGCTCGCGGCGGTGATGGCGCTCGCCGTCCGCCTGCTGTCGATGACCGCGTTCGGCTCGCACGTTGCGCTGCTGGCGGCGCAGCTGCTGCTGGGCGCGCTGCTCTATGGCGGGCTCGTCCTGCTGTTCCGCCGCGACGACGCCGGCGAGTTCGCGCGCCTGGTGCTGCGCCGCCCCTGAGCCGGAGCCCTCCGATGACCCCCATGCCGATGATCGCCCGATTGACGCAGAGCTGCAGCGCCCTCCACGCCCTCCTGCGCAATGCGCGCTGGACCAACCCGGCGATGGAGATCGTCTACCGCGAGCTCTTCCTGCGCGATCTCCGGCGGCTGGAGATCGAGGACGAGTTCTATCCGATCGGCGCCGCGGCCAATCACAGCCTGCTCTACGTCATCACGCGCGCCTTCACGGAATTCCCGGTCGCCAATGTGCTGGAGCTCGGCTGCGGCCAGTCGACCCGGCTGCTGGCGCGCCTCAACCGGCGCCTCAACCGGGCGGCGGCGATCCGCAGCGTCGATCACGACCCCGACTGGGCCGAGCGGCTCCGCGCCGCCGTCGGCCACCAGGTGGTGGTCGCCGAGCTCACTCGGAAAACCATCGACGGCTTCACCTTCCCGCACTACGCGGAAGGCTACTTCGATCGGGCGATGAAATACGATTTCGTCATCGTCGACGGCCCGGTGGTGCGGGACGCGGCGACGGCGATGACGCGCCTCGGCTGCCTGGACGTGGTGGAGACGGCGCTGGCGCCGGATTTCATCGTCGTCGTGGACGACGCCGAGCGGAAGGGCGAGGGCATCCTCACCGACCGCCTGCGCGCGCTGCTCCGGCGCAAGGGCATTTCCTTCGGCGAGACCTCGGTGGTCGCCGCCAAGCGGCAGCACATCTTCAGCGGCGGTCAGTACCGGGCCGCGATGTTCTTCTAGAGCGTGCCCCGATTCGATTGAATCGGGACACACTCTAGGCTCGTTGATTTTGTCGCATTTTCTGCGCCGAACCGGTTTCCGCTTCG
>DATKPX010000485.1:0-2504 GCA_035523855.1 Allostellaceae bacterium | reverse complement strand
GAGAAGAAGCCATGCGCCTTGTCGCGGAGCGCGTCGAGGGCCGCGATCGGCACGCCGTGGCCGGTGATGGTGAAGAAGCCGATCTCGCGGCAGGCGCGGTTGATCTCGCGCGCCGCCTGCCGCTTCGCCGCGGCGCCGCCGCCGAGCGCGGCGGAAAGATCGATCACGGGAATGGAAGAGGTCATCGCGTCTCTCTCAATGGAAATAGGCGCCGCCATCCACCACCAGCGTCTGGCCGGTGATGAAGGCGCTGTCGGGACCGGCGAAGAAGGCGACGGCGCCCACCACGTCGGACGGCATCATGTCGCGCGCCAGCACCCGGCCGCGCAGCGACGGCTCCCTGGCGCCGGCGACCAGGGCGGGGTTGGCGACGACGCCGTCGCTGAGGGTGAAGCCCGGCGCCACGCTGTTGACCAGCACGTTATGCCGGCCGAGCTCGGTGGCGAGCGCGCGCGTCAGCGAGACGACGGCGCCTTTGCTGGCGACATAATGGGCGAACCAGGGATTGCCTTTGAAGGCGACGCCGGACGAGATGTTGACGATGCGGCCGCCGCCGCGCGCCTTCATCGCCGGCAGCACGGCGCCCGCGCACAGAAACACGCCCAGCGTGTTCACCTCCATGACGCGCCGCCAGTCGGCGGGATCGATCTCCTCGAAAGGCTTCGGCGTCAGGCTCGAGAAGATCGCGGCGTTGTTGACGAGGATGTCGATGCCGCCGAAAGCCGAGACCGCCGCTTCCGCCATCTTGGCGGTGTCGTTTTCGGAGGCGACGTCGACGGCGAGACCGATGGCGCGGCCGTCCTTGCCGGCCAGCCGGGCCGCCGCCTCCTTGGCGCCTTCCTGATCGGCGAGCACCAGACTGGCGCCGCGCGCCGCCAGCGTCTCGGCCACCGCATGGCCGATGCCCTTGGCGCCGCCGGTGACGATCGCGACTTTCCCCGCCAGCTGCATGTCGCCTCCCTCGCCGAGCTTAGGGGAAAGCGCGCGAGCGTGTCGATGCGGCGGAAATGCCCGCCTCAGGGGTCGGCGGGCCGTGCCGCAATCCCTTGGACAGTCCCGGTGAGCGCCCCTATATAGGGCGCCATGGCCGGCGCTTCCTTCATCAAGATGCATGGGCTCGGCAACGACTTCGTCGTGTTCGACGCGCGCACCCAGGCGCTCGCCCTCGACGACGCGCGGGCCCGCGCCATCGCCGATCGCCATACCGGCGTCGGCTGCGATCAACTGCTGGTGATGGAAAAGCCGAAAAGCGCCGGCGCCGATGTCTTCATGCGCATCCGCAATGCCGACGGCGACGAGGTCGAGGCCTGCGGCAACGGCACCCGCTGCATCGCCGCTGTCGTGATGCAGGAGACCGGCAAGCATCGTGTCGTCATCGAGACGGTGGCGGGCCTCTTGGAGGCGAGCGAGGCCGGCACCCATCGCGTCACCGTCGATATGGGAGCGGCGCGGCTCGACTGGCGGCAGATTCCGCTGGCCAGGGAATGCGACACGCTGCACGTGCCGCTGGCGCTGGGACCGCTCAGCGACCCCGTCGCCACCAGCATGGGCAATCCGCACGCCACCTTCTTCGTGCCGGACGCGGAGAAGATCGATCTCCGGGCGCTCGGCCCCGAGCTCGAGCATCATCCGATGTTCCCGCAGCGCGCCAATATCGGCGTCGTCAGCCTCGCCGGCGAGAACCGGCTGCGCTTCCGCGTCTGGGAGCGCGGCGTCGGCATCACCATCGCCTGCGGCACCGGCGCCTGCGCCGCGGCGGTGGCGGCGGCGCGGCGCGGCGTTACCGGCCGCAAGGTCACGGTGCTGGCCGATGGCGGCGCGCTGGAGATCGAGTGGCGCGCGGACGGCCACGTGCTGATGACCGGTCCCGTCGCGGAGAGCTTCACCGGCACGCTCGATCCGTCGCTGCTTTCCTGAGCTTTGTTGGTCGTGAGCGAGCGTGCGGCTACCCCCGTCCCCAACCTTCCCCCTCAAGCGGGGAGGGATCGGAACTCGGCCCTCGACATCATCACCCTCGGCTGCCGCCTCAACGCCTATGAATCCGCGGTGATCCGCCGCGCGGCAGCGAGCGCGGGCCTCGCCGACGCCGTCATCGTCAACACCTGCGCCGTCACTTCCGAGGCCGAGCGCCAGGCGCGCCAGGCGATCCGCCGCGCCCGGCGCGAGCGGCCGGAGGCGCGCATCATCGTCACGGGCTGCTCCGCCCAGATCGATCCCGCGCGCTACGCGGCGATGCCGGAGGTGGATCAGGTGCTGGGCAATATCGCCAAGCTTCGCGCCGACAGCTACCGCGCGCAAGCGCCGCGCCTCGTCGCCGACGACATCATGGCGGCGCGCGAGGGGGCGGCGCATCTCGTCGACGGCTTCGAGGGCCGCGTGCGCGGCTTCGTCGAGGTGCAGCAGGGCTGCGACCATCGCTGCACCTTCTGCGTCATTCCCTATGGGCGCGGCAACAACCGCTCGCTGCCGGCGGGCGCGGTCGTCGAGCAGGTGAAGGCGCTGGT
>DATKPX010000484.1:0-11814 GCA_035523855.1 Allostellaceae bacterium | reverse complement strand
ATGTCTTCGTCCACGACGCCTGGGCGCGCGGCCAGTCTCTGAGCGTGCACGGGTGGGTCTATTCGCTGACCAACGGGCTGGTGACCGATCTCGACGTGACCGTGAGCGGGCCCGCGCGCGCTTAGAACATTTCCCCCGAAGCGGAAACCGGTTCGGCGCGCCAAATGCGACAAGACCAACAAATCTAGAGCGTCGTCCGATCCAATCTGATCGGAACGCGCTCTAGCGCCCTCTGCCTTCATTCGCCGCAGCGTCTGCATGAAACTTCGGCGGTGCTGCTGCGCCGACGGCCTTTCCGTTCAAGCGATTGTGTCGTTTCACCTCCGTGACACAGACGCTCTCTGGCCTGCTTTTTGCTCCATCAAGGACGCAGTGTGGCATTAGAGCGGTCGAGAAAATGTCGGATCGCGGGTTCGTGAGCGCGCTGGTAGCAGAGCCACGTGACAAATTTGGACCGACGCGAGTGAGCGATGAAAACTTCTGCGCTCTTGGCCATTATTCTGGTGATCACTCCCGAGGCCATCGTGCGCGACATCACTCTCCTTCATCGTCTCCTTCCGGCGATCGGCGCAGGCGTCATCGCCTTCGCCGGCGCGCGCGCTGAAGCGGGCACGGCCATTCCCACCGGTGGTCCCGCGGTACCGCCCGCCGGATTCATCGGCTTCTGCATCCACCATTTGCGCGACTGTTCCGGCCGCTCGCACGCGACGCCGCCAGTGTCGATGTCGGATGCGCGCTGGCGCCAGATCGACGAGGTGCAGGGCGACGTCAACGCGGCGATTCATCCGCACAAGATGAATCCGCGCATCTGGACCTATTCCACCGATGGCTCCGGCGACTGCAACACCTTCGCGCTGACCAAGCGGCGCGAGCTGATCGCGCGCGGATGGCCGAAGGAGAATTTACTGCTGGTGACCGCGGTCACCGAGCGCGGCGAGGGGCATCTGGTGCTGGTGGCCCACACGGACCAAGGCGACCTCGTGCTCGACAACCGTGTCACGCACGTCGTCGACTGGAAGCAGCTGCCCTATCGCTGGATCTCGATCCAGAGCCAGGAAAGCCCGACGAAGTGGCTGAGCATCCTGCCGAGCCTGCGGGCCGAGGTGGTCGAGGACCACGGCTGAGGGCGCGCTAGCGTCGCGCCGGCCTCGTCCGGGAGCGTCCGAGGAGATCGCGCGCCAGCGGCGAGCGCAGCACGAAGACCAGCGCGATGCTCACGAGCACGCTGACGATCCACCACCATACGATCTCGCGGCCGATCCAGAACAGCACCATGGATTTCGGGAACGGCTCCGCATTGTCGCCGACGTGCCAGTGGAAGACCGTGGAAACGATCTTGCGCAGCCACGCGCTCCACATGGTGAAGAGGATGGCGGCGACCGTCAGGCCCAGCAGCGGCCGAAGGCTCGCGTGCCGGCGCATCAGCTCGACCAGGCCCGGCAGGATGAACAGGAAATAGATGCCGCGGTAGTCGACATTGGGTCCGGCGAAGAAGCACCCGGCGAGCAGCACCGATCCCATCACGAGATAGGTTGCCTCCGGCCCGGTCCAGTCCTCGCTGTCGGTCGCCTGCAGCAGCCCGCGGGCGAGGAAGACGGCGATCACGAGCGAGAGCGCGGTCAGCGCGCCCATCAGCATGCCGGGGAATCTCGGCATCGCTGCCGCCAGGCCGGGATAGACCTCGATCAGGCCGAACGGCACGTTCTGCGCGGAGAACTGCTCGGTGAACCAGTCGCCGGTCGGGATGTGGCTGATCGCCAGCCGCAGCTCGGCGGCGAAGGCGAGGAAGAAGGCCGACATGATCGCCGCCGACAGCACGGCAAGCGCCAGGAAGGTCTTCCACCGCTCGCGCACCGCCAGCGCCATCAGGACGATGGGATAGAATTTCAGCACGCCGGCGAGCAGGAAGGCGGCATAGGCTGCGAAGTGAGCGGCGCCGCCCCGCCGATAAAGCCAGCCCGCCGCCAGCAGCAGCAGGAAGATGATGAGATCGGCATTGGCGCGCTCGAGCGCGTAGACGACCATGGTGGAGATGCTCGCCGCACAATAGAGCAGGAGCTCGCCCAGGCTGCGCGGCTTGAGCATGACCGGCAGCACGGCGATGAAGAGCAGGTTGAGGACGATACCGCCGGGCGCGGTGGTCGCCGCTGCGAGCGGCGCCGGCATCAGGTAAAGCCAGACCGGCGAATAGATCATCGGCCGGTTCAGGATGTCGCAGGGATTGGACTGGAAGACGTCGATGCCGGCGCGGTGGCACTCGGCGGCGGAGAGGATGTCGTGCAGGTCGACGAAGGGCGGCAGGAACGGGGTGATGCCCCAGTAGCGCAGCAGGTGGTCGTAGGCGTCCTGATGCCCGCTGACCCAGAGCGCGCATATGCCCAGCCACAGCGCGAGCACCACGGCTGGTGTGGCGGCGCGATAAAGCAGCGGCGCACCGGGGCGTTCGACGGATCCGACGGCTGTCATGCGGGGAAGGCACCCTGGCAGAGGAATATTGGCGCGTTCTGCCAGGGACTTATGCCATAACTTCGCAGCCCGGCAAACGCCTCCGTGGCGACGGGATCAGCGTTCGATCCGACCCCCGGCGGCGAGCCGCTGCATACCGACGGGTATAGCCGTCCAGCCATCTCAGCCCGTCCGCTGCTTCTCCGGCTTGCTCTTGAAGGAGCGGGTGGGGACGTCGCGGAACAGCGACATGTGGGTGTGCAGGGCGATCCACTCGCCGTCGGGCGATTTCCGGCCGAACACCACGGTGGCGCGCCCCGGCCGCGGATAGGGCTTGCCGTCCTCGGTGTAGCCCGTGGAATCGAAGATCCCCATGCCGACAGCGGTGAGGCGGTCCGGCGAGACGATGGCGCGGATGTCAGGTCGCCAGCGGAACTCGTCGATATGCGGCCAGACGTTCCGCCATTGCGCCGCCTCCGCCTTGTCGCGGCCGGTCATGAAGTCGGTGAAGGTGCCGAAGGCGATCATGTCCTCGGCGAAGATCGGCCGCGCGCCCGCGAAATCCACGGCGCGCACATGCTCGGCCAGGCGCTCGAACCAGTGTCGCACGCGGGTCGCATCCGCCTCATTGGCTGGGGTCGGGGTCACGCTGTCCTCCGCTTCGTTCAGGAGACGAGATGGAGGCCGTCGCGCGGCAGGGTGGCGATGCGCGAGCGGCCGATGAAATGCACGGCGCAGCCGTCGGGGAAGAGCTTGACCAGGGCGGGATCGCGGGCGTCGAGGCCGCCGGCATAGGCGCCGAAGGCCGGCAGCACGATCCGTCTCTGATCCGAGAGAAAGCAGCGCCCGGTGAGACGGCGCTCGCGCACCCAGAGGCTGGCCTTGGGATGGAAGTGCCCGCTCACCTCGCCCGCCGGCGCCTCGGGACCGGCGAGGTGGCGGAAGGTGAGGGGACCGCAATCCAGGAACTCGGCCACCACCTCGCCGCCGATGCCCGCGGGTGGCGCCGGATCGTGATTGCCGGCGATCCAGTACAACGTGTGGCGCGCGGTCAGCGCCGCCAGCCGGCGCCGCTCCTCGCCGCCGAGGCGGCCGGCACCGTCCCCGTCATGGAAGCTGTCGCCGAGGCAGATGATCCGCCCGGGGCGGTAGCGTGCCGCTGCAGCCTCCAGCCGGTCCAAGGTGGCGCGGGTGTCGTAGGGCGGCAGCAGGGTGCCGGAGCGCGCAAAGCTGCTGCCTTTCTCCAGGTGGAGATCGGCGACCGCCAGCAGACTCTCCGCCGGCCAATAGAGGGCGCCGCTGCCGTCGGCGAGGAGGTCGGCGCCGTTGAGGCGCAACTGAATGGGCTCGGACATGGCGATGCCCCAGGCATACGCCATTTCCGGCTCGTGCTCCAGGCGACGCCGGGGCTGGCCGGCGCCGCCGCTCTGCCGGATGACCGCCTATTCGGCGGCGACCCTCTCGTCCGAGTGCGACTCGGCCGTCTCGGCTCCATTGCTGGCGCGGAGCCCTTTCTTCTCGGGCTGCCAGACCGACAGGCTCTCGAACCACGCCTTGGTGCCGAGCTCGGCGATCTTGCTGCTCTCGGCGATATAGTCCTGCATCAAGGCGCGGGCATAGTCCGCCTGCGCCTCCATCGCCTCGTCGAAGCTGGCGCAGCCGGCGACCTTGCGGCCGACCTCGATGTTGCGGGTGAGGCGGGACTTGCCGAACGCCATCAGCTCCTCGCTCACCACGCGCCAGGTCTCCAGCATGCGATTGCCGGCGCTGAACATCTGCTCGAAGTTGGCCGCGAATTGCGTCGGGTCCAAAGCGGGGAAGCCCTCCATTCCGGCGCCTGCACGCCGGCCCCGGTTCTCCTGGCCTGTCGTTTTCGCCATCGTCAGCTCCCTTTCTCGCGGCCGGACGGCGCTGCTCCGTCGGGACCGCGCCTTCGTTGAGAAGAAAACATGGTGGCGCCGGGCGAGTGCCGCGAGAGGCGCCACGGCAAAACGCAAGATCGTTTCGCGGCCGCGTCAATGCTTTCGCAGAGTTCAGAATAGCCGCAGCTGCGTGACCGTTTTTTTGCGACTGGATGCGCGCTCCGGTGCCGGCGTCGATGGCGGTGCCGCTCCGGTTGCCTCGGCGATGAGCGCCTCCGCCGCGCGGTCGAGCAGCGCGTCGAGCGCGCTGCCGTAGACTTCCTCGCGGCCGATCTCCAGCAGCACCGGCACCGCCAGCGGCGACACGCGGTCGAGCCGTCGATGCGCGATCCGCCCCTTGATCCGCTTGAGCATTTCCCCGAGCCGGCGGACATCGGTCAGCCCGGTCGCCGCATCCGCCCGCGTGGCGCGCAGCAGGAGGTGATCGGGCTCGTGCTTGCGCAGCACGTCGTAGATGAGGTCGGAGCTCACTGTCACTTGCCGCCGCGTCTTGTCGGCGCCGGGAAGCGAGCGCTCGATCAGCCCGGCTATCACGGCAACGTTACGGAAGGAGCGGCGGAGCATGGACGACTCGGCCATCCATGCCTCGAGATCGTCGCCCAGCATGTCCTCGTCGAGGAGCGCATCGATCCGCCGCGCCGGCTCCAGGCTCCAGACCGCAAGCACATAATCTGTGGCAACGAAGCCCAGCGGCTTGAGGCCGGTGCGCTCCATCCGCCTCGTGAGCAGCATGCCCAGCGTCTGATGGGCGTTGCGCCCCTCGAAGCAGTAGGCGACGAGGTACTCGTGCCCATCGCGCGGAAACGTCTCAACCAACAGTTCATCGCGCTCCGGCAACACGGAACGCCAGCGTTGCAGCCGCAGCCATTCCTGCACCGAGGGTGGCAGATCGCGCCAGGCGGCGGGATCCGCCAGGATCTGGCGCACCCGCTGGGCAAGATGCGTGGTGAGCGGCAGGCGGCCGCCGACATACGCAGGCACCTTGGGCTCGCCGCCGCCGGTGGCGCGGCTCGTCTCGACGAAAGTCTCGCGGATGCCGTGGAAGCGGAGCAGCTCGCCCGAGAAGACGAAGGTGTCGCCGGACAGCAGGCCCTGGGCGAAGGACTCCTCCACCTCGCCCAGCACCCGGCCGCGCCCCAGCATCACCTTGAGCATCGGGGATTCGACGATGGTGCCGATGTTCATGCGATAGCGCTGCGCCACGCGCGGCGACAGGACCTGGTAGCGGCCGAGACTGTCGCGGAAGAGACGCCGCCAGCGGTCATAGGCCCTGAGCGCATAGCCGCCGCTCTCCACGAAGCTGACGACATCGTCGAAATCCTTGCGTGCCAGCGCGGCGTAGGGGGCGGCGCTCGTGACCTCGGCGAAGAGCTCGTCGGCGGCGAAGGGCTGGGCGCAAGCCATTCCCATCACGTGCTGGGCCAGCACGTCGAGGCTGCCCGCTCGCGGCCGGTCGCCGTCGAGCTCGTGGGCGCGAAGCGCCGCCAGCGCCGCCCGGCATTCGAGCTCCTCGAAGCGATTGCCGGGCACCAGCAGCGCGCGGCTCGGCTCGTTGAGACGGTGGTTGGCGCGCCCGATGCGCTGGATCAGGCGAGAGACGCCCTTGGGCGCACCGAGCTGCACCACGAGATCGACGTTGCCCCAGTCGATGCCGAGATCGAGGGAGGAGGTCGCCACCACCGCGCGCAGCCGGCCCTCTGCCATCGCCGCCTCGATCTTGCGCCGTTGCTCGACCGCGAGGCTGCCGTGATGAAGGCCGATCGGCAGGTTCTCGTCGTTGAGCCGCCACAGCGCCTGGAAGGCCAGTTCCGCCTGGGCGCGCGTGTTGACGAAGACCAGCGTCGTGCGGTGCTGCTTGATCGCGTCGTAGACCGCGGGAATGGCGTGCATCGCCATGTGCCCGGCCCAGGGCAGCGGCTCGCCGGTATCGAGGATGCCGACCTCTGGCTCGGCGCCCGCGCTGCCGCCGATGCGCGCGACCTCGACGCCATAGGAGAGATAGGCCGCGAGGTCATCGGGCCAGGCGACGGTGGCGGAGAGGCCGATCCGGCGATGGGTGGGCGCCAGCCGAACCAGACGCGCGAGGCCCAGCGACAGCAGATCGCCGCGCTTGCTGCCGGCGAGCGCGTGCAGCTCGTCGATGATCACCGCCTTGAGGCCGGCGAAGATCTGCGGCGCCGCGGGATAGGAGAGCAGCAGCGCCAGGGATTCCGGCGTCGTCATCAGCATGTCGGGCGGATCGCTGCGCTGGCGCTCGCGCTTCTTGTGCGGCGTATCGCCGGTGCGAGTTTCGAGGCGGATCGGCAGCGCGAGCTCCCCGACGGGAACGGCAAGATTGCGGTGGATGTCGACCGCCAGCGCCTTCAGCGGCGAGATGTAGAGGGTGTGGAGTCCGGTGCCGGGTGTCTCGGCGAGGTCGACCAGGCTCGGCAGAAAGCCGGCGAGCGTCTTGCCGCCGCCGGTCGGCGCCACCAGCAGCGCCGAGCGCCCTTCGCGCGCCGCCTGCAGGAGCGCGAGCTGGTGGGCGTGCGGCGTCCAGCCGCGCCGGGCGAACCATTGGGCGAAGCGGGGCGGAAGCGGCGGTGGAACCATGGATGACACTTGAACGTCATGATAGCGGAGCGGTTGGCTCTTCTGCCAAGCCCCTTATCCCGCGACCGGCCCATGTCCGACACAACCGACCCGATACGCCCGCCACGCAACCAGCTTCACCCACCTCCGTGACACCTTCCGGCACGGTAGCCAGCACCTCGGTTCCGGCCCGTCTCGACCGCCTGCCCTGGACGCGGTTCCATTGGCGCGTGGTGATCGCGCTCGGCATCACCTGGGTGCTCGACGGGCTGGAGGTGACGCTGGCGGGCTCGGTGGCGCCGGCGCTGCAGCAGAGCGCGCGGCTGCATCTCAGCAACGTCGAGGTGGGCGCCGCCGGCAGCGCCTATGTGGCGGGCGCCGTGATCGGCGCGCTCATCTTCGGCCAGCTCGCCGACCGCCTCGGCCGCAAGCGGCTCTTCAACGTGACGCTCGGCTTCTATCTCGTCTTCGCCCTGGCGACCGCCTTCTCCTGGGATTTCTGGAGCTATGCGCTGTTCCGCGCGCTCACCGGCGCCGGCATCGGCGGCGAATACAGCGCCATCAACTCGGCTATCCAGGAGCTGATCCCCGCGCGCTTCCGTGGCCGAACGGATCTCGCCATCAACGGCAGCTTCTGGGTCGGCGCTGCGGCCGGCGCCGCGGGCTCGCTGCTGCTGCTCGATCCCTCCTTGCTGCCGCCGGAGCTCGGTTGGCGCCTCGCTTTCGGCATCGGCGCCGTCCTCGCGCTCGGCATCCTCTACCTGCGCCGATTCCTGCCCGAGAGTCCGCGCTGGCTGATGACCCACGGCCGCATTCCCGAGGCGGAGGCGGTGGTGGACGGCATCGAGGCCGAAGTGGCGCACGAGGCGAGGCAGGCGCTCGAGCCCGTGCCGGCGAACATCCGCCTGCGCGTGGGCGGCCCGACCTCGCTGCTCGAGGTGGCGGGCGTCCTCATGCAGCGCTATCCGCTTCGCACCCTGCTGGGCCTCCTGCTGATGGCGGCGCAGGCCTTCTGCTACAACGCGATCTTCTTCACCTACGCGCTGATCTTGACCCGCTTTCAGGGTGTCGCCGGCAGCGATGTCGGCCTCTACATCCTGCCTTTCGCGATCGGCAATTTCCTCGGGCCGCTGCTGCTGGGCCACCTCTTCGACACGCTGGGACGGCGCAAGATGATCGCCGGCACCTATATCGTGGCGGGCGCGCTGCTGTTCGCGGTGGGCGCGCTCTTCGCCTCCGATCTGCTGACGGCGGCGACCCAGACGCTGGGCTGGACCATCGTCTTCTTCTTCGCCTCGGCGGCGGCGAGCTCCGCCTATCTGACGGTGGGCGAAAGCTTTCCGCTGGAGGTGCGCGCGCTCGCCATCGCCGTCTTCTATGCCTTCGGCACGCTCGCCGGCGGCGTCGGCGGCCCCTGGCTCTTCGGCGTCCTCATCGAATCCGGCTCGCGCGACGCGATCTTCGCCGGCTATGCGCTGGGCGCGGCGCTGATGGGGATCGCCGGCGTCGCCGAGCTCAAGCTCGGCATTGATGCGGAGCGCCGGCCGCTGGAGGAGGTGGCGGCGCCGCTCTCCAGTCTCGCCTCGTCCGGCGACGGGGTATGATGAGAGGCTGAGCCCGGAGCCCCATCCGGCGAGCCAGGGAGCGAAATCGATACCGTGTCAGTGAAGCCGGAAAGCTGGATCAGGCCGGTGCCGGGCGGCCTCTACTGTGAGCCCGCGGACCTCTTCATCGATCCCACGCGCAAGGTGGCGCGGGCGGTGATCACGCACGGCCATTCCGATCACGCGCGGCCGGGCCATCAACGGGTGCTGGCGACGCGCGAGACCCTGGCGCTGATGGAGGCGCGCTACGGCGCCGAGGCCGGCGCCGAGCGCCAGGCCTTGGCCTATGGCCAGACGCTGCGCCTCGGCGAGGTGAGCCTGAAGCTGCTGCCGGCCGGCCATGTGCTGGGCAGTGCCCAGGTGGTGCTGGAGTACCGGGGATGCCGTGTCGTCATCTCCGGTGACTACAAGCGCCGACGCGATCCTACCTGCGCGGGGTTCCAGGTGGAGACATGCGACGTCTTCATCACCGAGGCGACTTTCGCGCTGCCGGTCTTCCGCCATCCGCCGGCCCGCGACGAGATCGGCCGGCTGCTCCGCTCGGTGCGGCTCTTCCCCGAGCGCAGCCACGTGGTCGGCGTCTATGCCCTCGGCAAGTGCCAGCGGGTGATCGCGCTGCTGCGCGAGGCCGGCTATGACGAGCCGATCTACACCCACGGCGCCGTCGAGCCGCTCTGCGCGCTCTATGAGCGCTTGGGCGTCAAGCTCGGCGCGCTCAAGCCCGTCGCTGGAGCGAAGAAGCCGGAGCTCGCCGGCAAGATCGTGCTGGCCCCGCCGGGCTTCGACGACCGCTGGGTCCGGCGCTTTCCCGAGCCGCTCACCGCCATGGCCTCGGGCTGGATGCGCGTCCGCCAGCGCGCCAAGCAACGGGGCGTCGAGCTGCCGCTGGTGATCTCGGACCACGCCGACTGGGACGAGCTCACCGAGACGATGATCGAGGTGCGCGCGCCGGAGATCTGGGTGACGCACGGCCGCGAGGAGGCGCTGATCCGCCAGGCCAACCTCAACGGGCTCAAGGCGCGCGCCCTCTCGCTCACCGGCTTCGAGGACGAGGACGGTGAGCTGCCGCTGTCGTCATGAAGCGTTTCGCCGAGCTGCTCGACGCGCTCCTGTTCTCGCCTGCGCGGCAGGCGAAGCTGCGCCTGCTCGCCGATTATTTCGCCGAGGTGCCGGATCCCGATCGCGGCTGGGCCCTGGCGGCGCTCACCGACAGCCTGAGCTTCGAGGCGGTGAAGGCGGGGCAGATTCGCGCGCTCGTTGCCGAGCGCGTCGATCCCGAGCTCTTCGAGTGGTCCTATGATTTCGTCGGCGATCTCGCGGAGACTGTGTCGCTGATCTGGCCGGTGAGCGCGCCATCGCCGAACGCCATGCCGCGGCTCTCGGAGATCGTCGAAGCGCTGCAGAGCACGACCCGCGCCAAGGCGGGCGCGCTGCTGGAGGGCTGGCTCGACCAGCTCGATGCCACCGGCCGCTGGGCGCTGCTGAAGCTGGTGACCGGCGGCCTGCGCGTCGGCGTCTCGGCCAGGCTCGCCAAGACGGCGCTGGCGGAGTGGAGCGCGCAACCGCTGGAGACGATCGAGGAGGTCTGGCACGGGCTTGCGCCGCCCTACCTGCCGCTCTTCGCCTGGCTCGACGGCCGCACCTCGGCGCCTGACATCGGCGAGCTCCCCACCTTCATGCCGCTGATGCTGTCGACGCCGCTGGACGAGACGGAGCTCGAGAGCCTCGATCCCAGGGAGTACCTGGCGGAGTGGAAGTGGGACGGCATCCGCGTGCAGCTCACCAACCGCGCCGGCGAGCGGCGGCTCTACTCGCGCGCCGCCGACGAGATCGGCGCCGCCTTTCCGGAGATCGTCGCGGCGATCCCCGACGAGGTGACGCTCGACGGCGAGCTGCTGGTGCTGCGCGCGGGCGAGGTCGCACCCTTCAACGATCTGCAGCAGCGGCTCAACCGCAAACAGGCGACGCCGAAGCTGATGGAGGAATATCCGGCCTGGGTCCGCCTCTACGACGTGCTGCGGCTCGGCGGCGAGGATATCCGCCCGCTGCCGATGGCGGAGCGGCGCGGCCGGCTCGAGGCCTGGTACCGGGAGGCGCCGCGGGAGCGTCTCGATCTTTCGCCGCTCATTCCCTTCGAGAGCTGGGAGGAACTGAGGGAGTTGCGCGCCGGCGCCCGCGAACGCGGCATCGAGGGGCTGATCCTGAAGCAGGCGCAGTCCGCCTATATCGCCGGCCGGCCCAAGGGGCCCTGGTTCAAGTGGAAGCGCGGCGCGCTCACCGCCGACTGCGTGCTGATGTACGCCCAGCGCGGCCACGGCAAGCGCTCCTCCTATTATTCCGACTTCACCTTCGGCGCCTGGCGCGAGGCGACGCTGGTGCCGGTGGGCAAGGCCTATTTCGGCTTCACCGACGAGGAGCTGCTGCAGCTCGACCGCTGGGTGCGCGCCCACACGGTGGTGCGCTATGGGCCCGTGCGCGAGGTCGAGCCGGCGCTGGTGCTGGAAGTGGCCTTCGACAGCATCCACCGCTCGACGCGGCATAAGTCCGGCATCGCCATGCGCTTCCCGCGCATCGCCCGCATCCGCTGGGACAAGCCCGCGCGGGAGGCCGATGCCGTGGAGACCCTGGCGAAGCTGGTGGTGTGAGGCGCCTCAGACCAGGCCGAGCTCGCGCTCGAGCGCGCCGCACAGCATCTGGCCGAGGGTGATGTGCATCTCCTGGATGCGGGCGGTAGTGGTGGAGGGGATGAGCAGCAGAGGATCGGCAATGCCCTTGAGCGCGCCGCCATCGCCGCCGCTGAGCGCCGCCGCGCCCAGCCCCATCGCGCGTGCCGCCTCGAGACCCTGGACCACGTTCCTGCTGCGGCCGGAGGTGCTGATGCCGATGGCGAGATCGCCCTTGCGGCCGAGCGCCCGGACCTGGCGGGCGAAGATCTCGTCGAAGCCCATGTCGTTGCCGATGGCGGTGAGCGCCGAGCTGTCCGTCGTCAGCGCGATGGCGGCGATCGGCGCGCGATTCCTGACGTAGCGCACCGCGAGCTCGGTGGCGAGGTGCTGGGCATCGGCGGCGCTGCCGCCATTGCCGAAGAACAGCAGCTTGCCGCCGCCCTTGACCGCCTTGGCGGCGGCGGCGACCAGGCTCAGGAACGGCGCCTCGCATTGCGCCAGCGTCTGGCGCAGCACCTGGCCGTGCTCGTCGAGCTCGCTGCGGAAGAAGGCGCCGAGATCCATGGCCGCGATCTTCTGCGGCGCCCGCCGGGCTTTCAACCGGTA
>DATKPX010000483.1:0-11151 GCA_035523855.1 Allostellaceae bacterium | reverse complement strand
AATAGGGGAGGGTTGCCAGCAGGTGATTGGGCGCCAGCGTCGAGCCGACCAGCCCGCTGGAGGCGACGCCGATCGAGGAAGCCGAGAGGTAGCAGGCCTGGCAGATGGCGAGCAGGAACGCCGTTCGCAGGTGCCGTCCCGCCGTCATTCCGACTCTCCGAATCCCCTCCCGCGCACGCGACCCTAATGGGGGTGGTGGGGCAAGACAAGGCTTAGCCCCCGCAACCCTCCAATGCACCTGTCCCCGTGCTTGTGCGGGCTGTCTCGATCACGGAGGATGGCGCCCTCCGGAGGTGAAATGAGCGACACGGGCGTGGATTGCGTGGTGATCGGGGCCGGCGTGGTGGGGCTGGCGGTGGCGCGCGCCCTGGCGCGGGCTGGCCATGAGGTGCTGGTGCTGGAGAAGGAGCGCTGGATCGGCTCCGAGACCTCCTCGCGCAACAGCGAGGTGATCCACGCCGGCATCTACTATCCGAAGGGAAGCCTGAAGGCGCTGCTCTGCCTCGAGGGGCGGAACGCCCTCTACGCCTATTGCGCCGAGCACGGCGTGCCGCACAAGCGACTCGGCAAGCTGGTGGTTGCCTGCAAGGACGAGGAGATCAAGCCGCTGGAGGGCGTCTGGGCCAAGGCGAATGCCAACGGCGTCGACGATCTCCAGTGGCTGACACGCGCCGAGGCGGTGGCGCTCGAGCCCAACCTCTTCTGCGTGCGCGCGTTCCTCTCGCCCTCGACCGGCATCGTCGACAGCCATTCGCTGATGCTCGCCTACCAGGGCGACGCGGAGGAGGGCGGCGCGGTGGTGGCATTCCGCGCGCCGGTGCTGAGCGGCCGCGTCGAGGATGATGGGTTCCTCCTGGAGGTCGGCGGCGACGAGCCGATGCGGCTCCGCGCGCGGACGCTGGTCAACAGCGCCGGCCTGTATGCGCCGACACTGGCGCGCAAGATCGGCGGCATCCCGGCAGACACCATTCCGCGCGAGTATTTCTGCCGCGGCGTCTATTTCAGCCTGAGCGGACGGGCGCCCTTCACGCGCCTCATCTATCCCGTGCCGGAGCATGCCGGCATGGGTGTCCATCTCACCGTCGACATGGCCGGGCAGCCACGCTTCGGTCCCGATACCGAGTGGATCGGCGGCGTCGACTACACCGTCGATCCCAGACGCGGCGACAGCTTCTATGCGGCGATCCGCACCTACTGGCCGGCGCTGCCCGACGGCGCGCTGCAGCCGGGCTATGCCGGCGTCCGCCCGAAGATCAGCGCGCCCGACGCGCCGGCGGCGGATTTCATGATCCAGGGAGCGGAAGCGCACGGCATTCCCGGCCTCGTCAACCTCTACGGCATCGAATCCCCAGGGCTTACTGCGTCGTTGGCGATCGCCGAGCGGGTGCGACGACTGCTGGACGCGGCGGGAAATGCCCTGCCGAAGCCCCCTCTGGCCGCCGCCGCCCTGGGCCGCTAAGCTTGGAACGACCGCTCACTTTCGGAGATCCGCCATGTCGGTTGCCGCCCTCAAGAAGTCCGTTCCTTCACCCGACCAGATGACCGAGCAGGATGTCCGCGTCCAGCTCGCCGCCTGCTATCGCCTCATCGCGCATTTCGGCATGGACGACCTTATCTACACCCACATCTCCGCGCGGGTGCCGGGACGCGAGGATCACTTCCTGCTCAATCCCTACGGCATGATGTTCAGCGAGATCACCGCGTCCAGCCTGGTGAAGATCGACCACCACGGCAACACGGTCGAGCCTGCGAACTATCCAGTGAATCACGCCGGCTTCGTCATCCATAGCGCCGTGCACATGGCGCGGCCCGACATCCAGTGCGTGCTGCACACCCACACGCGGGCCGGTGTCGCGATCTCCTGCCTCAAGGAAGGCATCCTGCCGCTCAACCAGATCTCCTGCGCCTACTACAACCGCGTCGGCTATCACGACTACGAGGGCATCGCCTCCAACCTCGACGAGCGCGAGCGGCTCGTGCAGGACCTCGGCGAGAAGCACTCGCTGGTGCTGCGCAATCATGGCCTGCTCACCGCCGGCCGCACGATCCCCGAGGCCTTCGTGCTGATGTACTATCTCGAGCAGACCTGCCGCATGCAGATCGACGTCATGTCGTCGGGTGGCACCATGGAGAAGCTCTCTCCGGCGGTCGCGGAGTACACTGCGCGGCAGTACGAGACCTCCTCGATGCCGCGCGGCGAGCGCGAGTGGCCGGCGATGCTGCGCCTCCTCGATGCCAAGGACCCAAGCTACCGGCACTGAGAACGACAGGCGGCAGCTGACCGCCTCGCCTTCGGCAAAGCCCGGCGCGCGGTCACCGCGCGCCGGGCTTTCGTTTTCATCGGCGTTTTCATTGGAAAGTCGTGCTTGTGTGCGATTGCGTCCATGCGTCGGACGCATCTCGCATCGGCGAAGCGCTGGTTTGGCCGGCTTTCGACGCCGTGCTAGTCTCCGCGCCTCTCCGTCGGGGGACATGCATGGACGATACGGCGCGGCGCGATCTCACCAATAATCTTGAAGCCTTCTGGATGCCGTTCACGGCGAATCGCCAGTTCAAGGCGCATCCGCGTCTGCTCGCCGGCGCCGAGGGCATGCATTATCAGACCGTCGATGGTCGCCGCATTCTCGACGGCACCGCCGGGCTCTGGTGCGTGAATGCGGGTCATGGACGCCGCGAGATCGCCGAAGCGGTGCATGCCCAGGCGCTCAAGCTCGACTACGCGCCCTCCTTCCAGATGGGCCATCCGATCGCCTTCGAGGCGGCGGCAAAGCTCGCGACCATGCTGCCGAGCGGCCTCGACCACGTCTTCTTCACCAACTCCGGCTCGGAGTCGGTGGATACCGCGCTCAAGATCGCCATCGCCTATCACCGCATCCGCGGCGAGGGGACGCGCACGCGACTCATCGGACGCGAGCGCGGCTATCATGGCGTGGGGTTCGGCGGCATCTCGGTCGGCGGCATCTCCAGCAACCGGAAGTTCTTCGGCAGTCTGCTGCCCGGCGTCGATCATCTGCCGCACACTCATAATCTGGAGAAGAACGCCTATACCCGCGGCGAGCCGCAATGGGGGGCGCATCTCGCCGATGATCTGGAGCGGCTGGTCGCACTGCACGACGCCTCCACCATCGCCGCCGTCATCGTCGAGCCGGTGGCGGGCTCGACCGGCGTGCTGGTGCCGCCGAAGGGATATCTGCAGCGGCTGCGGCAGGTCTGTGACAAGTACGGCATCCTGCTGATCTTCGACGAGGTGATCACCGGCTTCGGCCGCCTGGGCGCGAGCTTCGCCGCGGAATATTTCGGCGTCGTTCCCGACCTCGCCACCATGGCCAAGGGTGTCACCAACGGCACCGTGCCGATGGGCGCGGTGGCGGCGCGCAAGGGCATCTACGACGCCTTCATGCAGGGGCCGGAGGGCGCGATCGAGCTCTTCCACGGCTACACCTATTCCGGCCATCCGCTCGCCGCCGCCGCGGCGCTCGCCACCTTCGACATCTATGCCCGCGACGGGCTCTTCGAGCGCGCCAAGGCGCTCTCCGGCTATTGGGAGGACGCGGTCCACAGTCTCAAGGGGCTGCCGAACGTGATCGACCTCCGCAACATCGGCCTTGTCGCCGGTATCGAGCTCGAACCGATGGTGGGCAAGCCGGCGGCGCGCGCCTTCGACGCCTTCGTCAAATGCTATGAGCGCGGCCTGCTGATCCGCACCACCGGCGACATCATCGCGCTGTCGCCGCCGCTCATCGTCGAGAAGAGCCACATCGACGAGATGTTCGGCACGCTCGGCGACGTGCTGAAGCAGGCCGCCTGACCCAAGGAGAGTGATAATGCGCATCGGCGTTCCCAAGGAGATCAAGACGCACGAATACCGGGTCGGCCTGGTGCCGGGCAGCGTCAGGGAGCTGGTCCATCACGGCCATGAAGTGGTGGTGGAGACCGGCGCCGGCGCGGGCATCGGCTTTCCCGACCCCGCCTATGAGGCGGTCGGTGCCAAGGTGCTGCCGAATGCAGCGGCGGTCTTCAAGGCCGCCGACATGGTCGTCAAGGTGAAGGAGCCGCAGGCGCAGGAGATCGGCATGCTGCGCCAGGGCCAGGTGCTCTTCACCTATCTCCACCTCGCCGCCGACAAGGCGCAGGCGGAAGGTCTGATGCGCCAGGGCGTCACCGCCATCGCCTATGAGACGGTGACCGATCTGCGCGGCGGCCTGCCGCTGCTGGCGCCGATGAGCGAGGTTGCCGGCCGCATGTCGATCCAGGTCGGCGCGCACTGCTTGGAGAAGGAGCAGGGCGGCACCGGGCTGCTGCTGGGCGGCGTGCCCGGCGTCTCCGCCGCCAAGGTGGTGATCCTCGGCGGCGGCGTCGCTGGCACCAACGCAGCGCGGATGGCGATGGGCGTCGAGGCTTATGTCACGGTTATCGACAAGTCGCTGCACCGCCTCAACGAGCTCGACATGCAGTTTGGCTCGCAGCTCCACACGATCTTCGCAACGCTCGACAATATCGAGCGCGAGGTGCTGGCGGCCGACTTGGTGGTGGGGGCGGTGCTGGTGCCCGGCGCGGCGGCGCCGAAGCTGGTCACCCGCGAGCTCGTCCGCAAGATGAAGCCGGGCTCGGTGCTGGTGGACATCTCCATCGACCAGGGCGGCTGCTTCGAGACCAGCAAGCCCACCACCCATGCGGCCCCGACCTACACGGTGGATGGCGTTATCCACTACTGCGTCACCAATATGCCGGGCGCGGTGGCTCGCACCTCGACGGTGGCGCTCAACAACGCCACCTTGCCCTTCGTCGTGGCGCTCGCCGCCAAGGGCTGGCGCAAGGCGCTGGTCGACGATCAGAATCTCCGCGGCGGCCTCAATGTCCACGGCGGCAAGATCACCCACGCGGCGGTAGCGCGCGATCTCGGCCTCGACTACCTGGCGGCAGACAAGGCGCTCGCCGCCTGAGCGGCGGCGGCGCAAGCGGCCGCGCAAACCAGCAATCGCCAGCATGACGCCGCCGGGCTGATCGGCGGAAATGGCCTCCGTCGTTCGCTTGGACGCGGAGAGGTCCATGGAGAGTTCCGAGAAGGTCGCCATCGTCACCGGCGCATCTGGCGGCATCGGCCGGGTGGTCGGGATCCGCCTCGCGCGCGACGGTTTCGCCGTGGTGCTGACCTACGCCGGCAATTCCGCCCGGGCTACGGCGCTTATATCGCCGCCAAGGCGGGGGTCGAGGGGCTGGTGCGCGTGCTCGCCAACGAGCTCCGCGGCCGGAACATCTCCGTCAACGCGCTGGCGCCCGGACCCGTGGGGACGGATCTCTTCCTCAGGGGCAAGAGCGAGGCGCAGATCGCTCAGTTCGCCAAGATCGCGCCGCTGGAGCGGCTCGGCACGCCGGAGGACGTCGCCGACGCGGTGTCGTTTCTGGCCGGTCCGGAGGGCGGCTGGATCAACGCCCAGGTGCTGCGCACCAACGGCGGCTTCGCCTGAGCGGATGAGGGGCTCGAAGAGCTAGTTGAGGCGCCGCGGCAGATCGGCGATCGCCTGGTCGACGAGGGCGGCGCCCTGCTGGGCGCCCAGGCTTTCGGCGATCACCTGGCGGGCGGCGCCGATCGCCACGTCGATCGCGGTGTCGCGCACCTCGGCGAGAGCCTTGGCCTCGGCGAGCGCGATCTTCTCGCTGGCGAGCCGCTCGCGCCGCTCCAGCGCGGCGTCGAGGTCGCGCTTGGCCTTCTCGGCGTAGCGCTCGGCCTCCTCCTTGGCGTGCTTGACGATGGCGGCGGCCTCCTGCAGCGCGTCGCGCTGCTTGCGCTGGAAAGTCGCCAGCGTGCGCTGCGCCTCGTCGCGGAGCTTCGCCGCCTGGTCGAGCTCGGTCTTGATCTTGAGGGCGCGCGCGTCGAGCATCCCCGCCAGCGTCGCCCAGGCGCGCTTGCCGACCAGCACCAAGGCCAGGACGAAGGCGATGGCGACCGCGAGCTCGGGATCGTGGAAGAACTCGGCCATTATCCCGCGCGCTCCTTCATCACCTGGTCGACCGCGGAGAGTGCGCGGCTCTCATCGACCTCGATGCCGGCGATCTTGCTGGTGGCGGCGCGCGTCACCTCGACCGCGACGGTGCGCAGGCCGGCGAGCGCCTGGGCCTTGGCCTCGGAAATGCGGCGCTCGGCAACGCCGGTCTCCGCCGCGAGCCTCTCCGCCGCCTTGTGCTGGCGCTGATTGGCCTCGGCGGTGAAGCGGTCCATCGCCTCCTTGAGGGTCGCCTGGGCCTGGGCGCGCGCATCGGCAAGTGCCCGCTCATAGGCGGTCATCACCGCGTCGGCCTCCGCCTTCATCTGCGCCGCCCGGCCGAGGTCATCCTCGATCTTCTGCTTGCGCAGCGTGATCATCGCGCCGACCCGCGGCAGTCCGACCCGCGCCATCAGCACGTAGAGGACCACGAAGATCACCGCCAGCCAGAACAGCTGGGAGGGGAAGGTGGAGAGATCCAGTTGCGGCATCGCCCGCTGCGCTCCCGAGGCCGGAGAGGCGCTCTAGCCGCTCAGAACGCGAACAGGATCATGAAGGCGATCAGCAGGCCGAAGAGGCCGGTCGCCTCCGCCAGCGCGAAGCCCAGGAAGGCCCAGGTGGTGACCTGCGCCGCCGGGTTGCGGGCGAGCGAGTTGATGAGGGCGGAGAACACGTTGCCGATGCCGATACCGGCGCCCACCAGCGCGATGCAGGCGAGACCGGCGCCGATCATTTTGGCCGATGCGAGATCCATGGAACGAAGTCCTCTCTTTGGAAGGAAGGGTAGGGTCAGTGCAGATGGATCGCGTCGCGCAGATAGAGGCACGACAGGATGGTGAAGACGTAGGCCTGCAGCGCGGCGACCAGGAATTCCAGCAGCACCAGCGCGGTATCCATCACGATCGGCGCGAAGAAGAACACGCCGAGCGAGCCCACGAAGCCCGCGAAGATCACCAGCATGGTATGGCCCGCCACCATGTTGGCGAAGAGGCGTACCGAGAGGGTGAAGGGGCGAATGCAGTAGGAGAGCATCTCGATCGGCACCAGCAGCAGCAGCAGCACCTTGGGCACGCCATGCGGCACGAAGAGGCTGAGGAAGTGGAAGCCGTGCCGCGCGATGCCGATCAGTGTCACGCCGATGAACACCACCGCCGCCATCGCGAAGGTGACGACGATGTGGCTGGTGAAGGTGAAGCTGTAGGGAATTAGCCCCAGCAGATTGCCGAACAGGATGAACATGAAGAGGGTGAAGAGGAACGGGAAGTAGCGCTTCCCTTCCTCGCCGACATTCTCTTCCACCATGTTGGCGATGAAATCGTAGAGCATCTCCGCCAGCGACTGCAGCCGGCCCGGCACCAGCGCCGCGCCGCGCGTCGCCGCCACCATCAGCCCGGTGACCAGGCCGGCGGTGATCAGCATCAGCAGGGACGAGTTCGTGAAGGAGAGATCGACGCCGCCGACATGGATCTCGGCCAGGCGCTCGATGGTGAATTGATGGAGTGGGCTTTCCGCCGCCACGTCAGTCCTCGTCCCAACCGTTCTTTTCGTCCCTCGGACGTGGAGCCTTGTACCCCACGCCCATCCCCATCCCCTTCACGACGCGGTAGACGTTGGTCATGCCCGCGCCGATGCCGAGGAACATAAACACCAGGAGTCCCCACGGCTTCGTGCCGAACCAGTGATCGATCGCCCACCCGATCGCGAAGCCGACGAAGACGGCGACCACCAGCTCCAGTCCGATGCGGAATCCCAGACCCATGGCCGCGCCAGCGGACTGGTCGGTTCCCCCTTCAGCAATGCGCCGCGGCCCTTCCTGGGCGCGACGCGCCTGCTCGATCCGCGCTCCCAGCGCTTTCAGGGCTTCTGGCTCATCCGGCTCGCTCATCGCAAAACCTGCCCCGTTCCGCGCGCGGGAGCGCCGAAACGGCGCGCACCTTAGGGTTGGCCACCCCCGGAGTCAAGGCTCGAAAGGTCGCGGGCCAAGGCGCCGGAAAGCCGCAGAATATCGGGGCTTTCGGCGATTCCGAATCGGCTCCGGATCAGGCGGTCTGGCGCAGCTGCTCGGCCGCCTGCAGGTCGACCGAGACCAGCTGCGAGACGCCGCGCTCGGCCATGGTGACGCCGAACAGGCGATCCATCCGCGCCATGGTGACACGGTGATGGGTGATCACCAGGAAGCGCGTCTGGGTGCTCTGGGCGATCTCCTCCACCAGCCGGCAGAAGCGGTCGACATTGGCGTCGTCGAGAGGCGCGTCCACCTCGTCCAGCACGCAGATCGGCGCCGGGTTGGTGAGGAATACAGCGAAGAGGAGAGCGAGCGCCGTCAGCGCCTGCTCGCCGCCGGAGAGCAGCGACAGATTCTGCAGCCGCTTGCCGGGCGGGCTCGCCATGATCTCGAGACCCGATTCCAGCGGGTCCTTGTCGGCACCCTCCTCGGGCTCGCGCAGCTCCAGATGTGCCCGGCCGCCGCCGAACAGGCGGACGAAAAGCTCCTGGAAATGCTCGTTCACCTTAGCGAAAGCGGCGACGAGGCGCTCGCGGCCCTCGCGGTTCAACGCGTTGATGCCCTGGCGCAGCTTGCCGATGGCCTGGACCAGGTCCTCGCGCTCGGTCTTGAGCCCCTGGAGGCGCTGCTCGAGCTCGATGGCCTCGGCCTCGGCGACCAGATTGACCGGTCCCATGTTCTCGCGCTCGCGGGTGAGGCGGTCGAGCCGGACCTCCGCCTGCTCCAGCTCCGGCAGCTCCTCGTTGGCGGCGATCTCGCCGACCTCGGTGACGCGGTCGGGCGTGGTGCCGAGGCGCTCGGCGATGCGCGCCGACACCTCCTCGCAGCCATGCGCCGCCTGATCGCGCAGCCCCTCGCAGCGCACGCGCTCCTCGCGCGCCGCGGCCAGCGCCGCCTCGGCGGATTTCGCCGCCTTCTCGGTCTCGGCGAGCTGGGTCTCGGCGGCGGCGAGCGCGTCGCCGGCGCGGTTGCGCCGCTCGGTCGAATGCGCGATCGACTCCGCGAGCGCCTCGCGCTGCTGGGCGAGCTCGGCGGGCTTGCGCATCAGGCTCTCGATCTCGGATGCGAGCCCGGCACGCCGCTCCTCGAGCGCGGTCTCCTGGCGGGCGGCGGCCTCGGCGCGGTCGCGCCAGGAGCGCTCGTCGGCGCCGATCGCCTCCAGGCGCAGGCGCCGGTTCTCGGCGTCGTGCAGCTGGCGGTCGAGGTCGCTCTGGCGCGCCACCTGGACGGCGCGCTGGTCGCCGAGGGTGGCGCGGAGCGTCGCCACCCGGTCGCGCGCCATGGCGGGATCATCGAGCGTCGCCAGCGTGTCGCGCGCGGTGCGCTCGCGGCTCTCGGCATCGGCGAGGTCGGTCGACAGCTGGGTTGCGGTCTCCTTGAGCGCGGCGAGGCGGCTGTCGGTCTCCGCCTGGCGCTGGGCGAGCTGGATCTGCCGCTCGCGCATGGTGGCGAGGAGGCGCACCGTGTCCTGCGCGGCGGCGCGCGCCGCGCGGGCGGCGGTAGCGGCGGCGGTGACCTCGGCTCGGGCGGCTTCCAGCGCCTGAGTGCGCTCGGCGACCTCGCGCTCGGCGCCCACCAGCTGCTCGGAGAGCTCGGCGAGGCGATTGCGCTGGCGGAGGCGCTGGGCAGCGGCGGTAGGCGTGCCGGCGGCGCGGGTGAGGCCGTCCCAGCGCCAGAGCGCGCCCTCGCGGGTGACCAGGCGCTGGCCGGGCCGGAGCCGCAGGCGCAGGCGCTCCGCCGTCTCGGCATCGGCGGCGACGCCGATCTGCGCGAGGCGGCGCGCCAGCACCGGCGGCGCGCTCACATGCTGCGCCAGGCTCGCCACCTCGGAGGGGAGATCCGGCGGGCTGTCATATTGCGGCAGCGCCGCCCAGTGGATGGCGGCGGAGGGATCGAGCGGCGCGTGGAGGTCGTCGCCGAGCGCGGCGCCGAGCGCCGCCTCGAAGCCTTTCTCGACCCGGAGCGTATCGATGAGCGGCGTCGACTGCTTGGCGGCGGTGGCGCTCAGGAGCTCGCCCAGCGCCTTGGCCTCGGTGCTGAGCTTCTGGCGCCGCGTCTCCGCCGCCTCCAGCGGCGCGCGCGCCGCCTGCTCGGCGGCCTCTGCCTCGCGGAGCGCCGCCTCCGCCTGGTCGGTGGCGGCGCTCGCGCGCGCCATCTCAGCCTCCGCCGCGGCGACAAGCGCGAGGGCGGCCTCGACGATGCCGCTCGGCACCGCTTCCGCCTCGAGGGTGGCGCGCTGGCGCTCGACATCGGCGCGGCGGTCGCCGAGGCGGGCGAGGCGCTCGGCCATCTCCTGCGCCTCGCGGGCGAGCGCGGTGCGACGCGCTTCCAGCGCCGCGGCTTCCTCGGTGAGGCGATGGATCTCGCTCTCGAGCTCGCTGACCTCGGCGCGGATAGTGTTCAGCGCCTCGGCCGCCGCGGCCTGCTCCGCCGCCTCGTTGGTCTGGGCGTCCACCAGCACCTGGCGCTCGCCGGCGAGCTGGTCGAGCGCCGCCTGGGCATCGGCCGCCAGCGAGCGCTCGCGCTCCATGTCCTGCGCCACTTGCCGCAGACGCTCCTCCGCGGTGGCGCGCGCCTCGGCGACCCGGCGCTCTTCTTCCTCGATGCTCTGCTGCGCGAGTGTCAGACGCTGCAGCTCGGCGGCGGCGGCGGCTTCGCTCTGGCGCAGCCCCGGCAGCACGCTGGCGGCTTCCTCGCGGGCGCGCTCCGCGGCGAGCGCGGTCATGGTGAGCTCGCCGACCTCGCTCTCGACCCGGTGCAGGCGCTCGACCGCGGCATCGCGCTCCGCCGTCGCCTTCATCCAGCGCAGATGCAGCACCATCGCCTCGGCGCGGCGGATGTGGTCGGAGAGCCGGCGATAGCGGTTGGCCTGGCGCGCCTGCTTCTTCAGCGCCTCGAGCTGCTCTTCCTGGGCGCGGATGATGTCGTCGAGGCGGGTGAGGTTGGTCTCGGCCGCCTTGAGTCGGAGTTCCGCCTCGTGACGGCGCGCGTGCAGGCCGGAGATGCCGGCGGCCTCTTCCAGCAGCGTGCGGCGCTCGATCGGCTTCGCGCCGATGATCCAGCCGACGCGGCCCTGGCTCACCATCGCGGTGGAATGGGCGCCGGTGGCGAGATCGGCGAAGAGCAGCTGCACGTCCCGCGCGCGCACTTCCTTGCCGTTCA
>DATKPX010000482.1:0-4199 GCA_035523855.1 Allostellaceae bacterium | reverse complement strand
CCGATACCTATACCTGGCGCTGGATCTTCCTGATCAACATCCCCGTCGGCATCGCCACCTTCTTCGCCGTGACCGCCCTGGTGGAGGATCCGCCCTGGGTGCGCCGCCAGCAGAGCCTCCGTCAGCATGTGGATTATGTCGGGCTGGCTCTGATCGCCCTCGGGCTCGGCTGCCTGCAGGTCATGCTCGACCGCGGCGAGGACAACGACTGGTTCGGCTCCGCCTTCACCCGGGTCTTCGCGGCGCTCGCCGTCCTCGGGATTTTCGGCGCCATCGTCTGGCTGCTCACCACAAGGCGGCCGATCGTCAATCTGCGCGCCTTCGCCGACCGCAACTTCGCCGTCGGCTGCGTGATGATCTTCGGCTTCGGTGCCGTCCTCTACTCCAGCGCCGTCCTGCTGCCGCAGCTCGCGCAGCAGCGGCTCGGCTACACCGCCACCTGGGCGGGGCTGATCCTCTCGCCGGGCGGGCTCGTCATCATCGCGCTGATCCCGCTGGTGAGCCGCGTCCTGCTGCCGAACGTGCAGACGCGGTTCATCATCATGTTCGGCTTCGTCTCGCTGGGCTGCGCGCTGCTCTACGCGCGGACGCTGGCGCCCGACATCGATTTCGCCACGCTGGGGCTGATGCGCGCCGCGCAGACCTTCGGCCTCGCCTTTCTCTTCGTCCCCAACAGCACGATCACCTATTCGACCTTGCCGCGCGAGCTCAACAGCGACGGCAGCGCGCTCTATGTCATGCTGCGCAACGTCTCGGGATCGATCGGCATCTCGCTGTCGACGGCGCTGGTCACCGAGCAATCCCAGGCGGAGCAGGCGCATCTCGTCCAGTACATGACGCCGCTCTGGCAGCCCTACAACGACACGCTGAACGCGATCGCGGGGAGCGTGCAGTCGCTGGGACAGACCGCCGTCCAGGCGCAGCACAGCGCCACCAACATGATGTTCACCACCCTGATGCAGCAGGCCGCGATCAAGGCCTATGGCGACGTCTTCGAGATCTGCGCCGTCGCCGCCTTCTGCGTCGCGCCGATCGCCCTTCTGTTCCGCGCCAGCAAGTCCGGCGGCGCGCAGGGCGCGCCGGCCGGTCATTGAGTGTCAGGCCGGCGCATAGGCGCAGCCGAGGCGGAGCTGCGTCCGCTGGCTGAGCGCGTCGGCGGCGGAGACGACGATCCAGGTGATGAGCACATAGGCCATCATCTGCTGATAGAAGAACAGCTGCTGCGCCTCGTAGAGCGCCTCGCCGATGCCGCCGGCGCCGATCATGCCGACCACCGTCGCCGCCCGCAGGTTCCATTCCAGCCGGAACAGCGAGTGGACGGCGATCGGGCCGGCGGCGAGCGGAATGAGCGCGAACCCCGCGACCGAGAGCCGCGGCGCGCCGGTGGCCTCGACGGCCCTCAAGGCCTCGGGCCGGACGTTCTCGAAGGACTCGGCGTAGAGCTTGCCGAGCACGCCGGCCGAATGCAGCGCCAGCGCCACGATGCCGGCGCCCGGCCCCACAGTGGCGAGCGACACCAGGATCAGGCCCCAGACGACCTCAGGGACGGCGCGCAGCGCCTCCAGCACGGCCCGGGTGGCCGCGACCAGCGCGGGCGGCGCCAGATTGCGCGCCGAGGCAAGACCGAGCGGCAGCGCCGCCAGCGCGCCGAGCGCGGTGCCGGCGCCGGCGATCAGCAGCGTCTCGCCGAGGAGCCGCGGCAGCGCGAGCACCGCCTCCGCCGGTAGCCGCGGCGGCAGCATCGATCCGAAGGTGCGGAGCGCATGCTCGACCGCGAGCAGCTGCGGCCGGTAGATCCAGAGCGCCGCCGCCCCCACCGGAATCAGCAACAGCACCAGCTTCGGCGAGCGGCGCACGCGCCAGCTCAGATGGTCGAGCCCCGCCATGATCAGGATCAGCACCAGGACCAGCGTCACGGCGCGCCGGTAGTCGAGGGTGTTGAGGGTTCCCACCAGCTCGGTGCCGAGCCCGCCGCCGCCGACGGCGCCGACGATGACGGCGGCCCGCACCGCGCATTCCAGGGAATAGCAGCCATGGGTGATGAGGTCGCCGAGCCGCAGCGGGATGAGGCCGAAGAGGGCGACCGCGGTCCGGGAGGCGCCGGTGGCGCGCAGCGCGTCGAGCGGCCGGCGCTCGGCGGCGAGGAAGAGGTCGGCGAAGACCTTGCCGATCATCGCGGTGTAGAAGAGCGCGAGCGCGAAGAGGCCGGCGGCGGGCCCGATCCCGAACACCACGACGCAGAGGATCGCCAGGGTGAGGTCGGGTATGGCACGCAGGCCTGCCAGCAGCTGGTAGAGGAGCCGCGTTCCGGGCGCCCGCGTCGCCACCACGAGACCGAGCGGCAGGCCGGCGAGGCAGGCGATCAGCATGCCGCCGGCCGCCATTCCCAGCGTCTGGACGATCGGCACCAGCAGCGCCAGCAGGTAGCCGGGCGAGAGATCCGGCACGAAAGCAGCGAAACCGCCGAGGATCGAGGCCGCGCTCATCCGCCCGATGCCACCCGGCGGCGGTCCGCGTCGTGCTCCTCCACCGGCTCGGGGATCGTCCGGCCTTGCCGCAGATCGATCACGCGATCGAAGTGCCGGCGCGCCAGCTCCGGCTGATGCAGCGAGCAGAGCAGCGCCATGCCGCTGGCGGCGGCGAGCTCGCAGAGGAGAGACAGAATCTGCGCGCTGAGTTCGGGATCGAGGGATGCCACCGGCTCGTCCGCCAGCAGCAGCCGCGGCTCCTGCACCAGGGCGCGGGCGATTGCCACGCGCTGCTGCTGCCCGCCGGAGAGATCGGCGGTGCGCCGGCGCAGCTCGCCGGCGATGCCGACGCGCGCCAGCGCCTTACGCGCCTCGTCGAGCTCGGCCCGGCGCGGCAGCAGCAGGAAACGCAGGGCGCGCGGCCCCGACCAGCGCCCGAGCGCCCCCGCCATGACGTTCTGATGCACGGCGAGCCGGTCCACGAGATCGTGCTTCTGGGCGATGACGCCGATGCGCCGGCGGAGCGCACGCAGCTGGTGGCCGCGGGCACTGCCGACGTCGATGCCGTCGACCGCGATGCGGCCTGCGCCGATCGGCACGAAGCCGCCGATGGCGCGGAACAGCGTGGTCTTGCCGCAGCCGCTCGGCCCGACGATGGCGACGCGCTCGCCCGGCGGCACCGCGAGGGAGAAGCGCTCCAGCACCGGCGCCGGCCGGTCCGGGTAGGAGAGCGTCAGATCGCTGATCTCCAGCATCGCTCGCCATCGCCTCGATCAGAACAGCGTCAGCTCTTGCGCCGTCTTGCGGAGACCCTCGTACTCGTCGTCGGTCGCGCGCACGAACTTGGTGCCGCGCAGGATCGACAGCACCTTGGCATCCCGCGCCGGATCGAGCGCCAGGAAGGCCTGGGCGAATTTCTCGCGCTCCGCGGCGCCGACGTCCTTGCGCGCGACCCAGACATAGTCGACGAAAGGCGGCGAGGTGTGGAACACCCGGACCTTGGCCTTGTCGAGCGAGCCGTCGGCCAGCATCGCCTGGTAGACGCTCTCGTCGATCGCGCCGGCATCGACCGCGCCGGCTTCCACCGCCTTCGCCGTCGCCGGGTGGCTGCCGGTATAGCGGAAAGTCAGGTCCTTGTTGGCGTCGATGCCGGCTTCCCGCATGACCGCGTAGGGCATCAGGTGGCCGCTGGTGGAGTTGATGTCGCCGAAGGCGAAGCGCTTGCCCTTGAGATCGGCGAGGGTGTGCACGGGCGAGTCCGTGCCGGTGATGAAGAGGGCATGGAACTCGCGATCGGCGTCGCGCTGCACCAGCGGATCGACGCCGTAGCGCGCATGGGCCTTCACATAGGTGAGGCCGCCGAGATAGGCGAAATCGAGCGAGCCGTTGCCGAGCGCCTCCACCGTGGCGTTGTAGTTGGTGGGGATGATGAGCTCGACAGGCTTGCCGACCGCCTTCGCGAGGTAGTCGCGCAGCGGCGCCTTCTCGTCGATCGAGACCTGGGTGGCGCCGGCATCCGGGATCATGCCGACGCGAACCGCGTCCTCGGCACCGGCGGCCGACGAGAAAAGCGCCGCGACAAGCAGCAGCGGCAGCAGGACCGACGAGCAACGCATGAAGTATCCTCCGCTTGAAAATTTGCGTCCCGGCATCATCCCGCGCGCCCCATGACAATGGTGGTGCAGGCGCTCTCGCTCTTGGGAAGATCGCGCGACGGCAGGAAGCGCACGG
>DATKPX010000481.1:0-2686 GCA_035523855.1 Allostellaceae bacterium | reverse complement strand
GGGTGCTGGGCGCATCGCTGTTCGCCGCCGGCATCTGCGGATTGCACTTCACCGCGATGTCGGCGCTCGTTCTGGTGCCCGATCCCACCTACGCGATGCCTCCCCATGTCGTGGATTCCGGCTGGCTTGCGGTTGCCATCGCGGCGGCGACGGTGCTGATTCTCGCGCTCGGCCTCGTCGGCTCGATCATCGACCAGCATCTCAGCAACCGCGCCGAGGCGGAGGCGCGCCGGCTGCGCGCCTACGTCGCCGAGCTCGAGGAAACCAAGCGCCGGCTGGAGGCGACCACCGGCAGCCTGGAAGCAGCGCTCCAGGCCGCCGCCGCCGGCAGCCAGGCAAAGTCGCAATTCCTCGCCGCCATGAGCCACGAGCTGCGCACGCCGCTCAATGCAGTCATCGGCTTCGCGGAGATGCTGACCTCGGAGATCTTCGGCCCGCTCGGCGACGCGCGCTACCGCGACTATACCGGCAGCATCGCGCAGGCCGGCCACCACCTCCTCGGCCTCATCAATGACATCCTCGACTTCAGCAAGCTCGATGCCGGCCGGCTCGAGCTGCACGAGGACGCGATCGATCCCAGCGAGGCGATCGAGGCGGCGAGCGCGCTCATGCGGTCGCAGGCCGGCGATGCCGGCTTGACGCTCGACTATCGGCCCGAGCCGGACCTGCCGATGATGCGGGTCGATCTCAGGCGCGTGCGGCAGGTGCTGCTCAATGTGCTCGGCAATGCCGTCAAGTTCACGCCCAGCGGCGGCGCGATCCGCATCAGCGCCGCCCGGCGCGGCGGCGATCTCGTCATCGCCGTCGCCGACAACGGCATCGGCATCGCGCCCGACGATATTCCCAAAGCGCTGGAGCGGTTCGGCCAGGTCGACAACAGCCTGGCCAGGCGCTACGAGGGCACCGGCCTTGGCCTGCCGCTCTCCAAGCGGCTGATGCAACTGCACGACGGCGAGCTGGAGATCGACAGCGTGCTCGGCCAAGGCACCACGATCACGCTGGTCTTCCCCCTCCACCGCCTCGTCGAGCGGGACGGAAATCCGGCGGCCCGGCTCGCCTCCGCCGCCGCCTGAGAGGGCGCCTGACCCCTGAAATGCTCGCTGGGGCAGGGGAACCGCCGGCGCTATAGTGTCGGCCATGGAGCATCTGCTGCCGATCCTGATCGTGCTCGCCATGCTCGCGACGTTGGGCGTGCTGGGGCTCGGGCTGCTTTCCATGGCGCGCGGCGACAGCGGCCGCCGCTCCAACAAGCTCATGCAATCGCGGGTCGTGCTGCAGGGCCTGGCGCTGCTGCTGTTCCTCATCTTCATGTGGCTTTTTCGCCGCTAGGTATCCGGCGCGGCGCCGCGCTCGCGGCATTGCGCGACGGCCGGCTCCCGCCGCAAGATGAGCCTGGCGCGACGGCTCCCGCCGGGGCAGCGGGGCTCGGCGCAACGAGGGAGGACGCCGGCGATGGTGAGATTGACGCGGATCTATACGCGCGGCGGCGACCGCGGCGAGACCTCGCTGGCGGACGGCACGCGGCTGAAGAAGTACGCGCTGCGTCTCGAGCTCATCGGCACCATCGACGAGACGAATGCCGTGATCGGCGTCGCGCGGCTGCACAGCAGCGGCCGCCACGCCTATGCCGGCATCGACAACATGCTGGCGCGCATCCAGAACGACCTCTTCGACCTCGGCGCCGACATGGCGACGCCCGAGACCGAGGCGACCGGCGAGCGCGCGCTCCGCATCACCGCGCAGCAGGTGGAGCGGCTGGAGCACGAGATCGACGCCGCCAATGCGGAGCTGGAGCCGCTTGATTCCTTCGTGCTGCCGGGCGGCACCGAGGTCGGCGCGCATCTCCATCTGGCGCGCACGGTGGTGCGGCGGGCGGAGCGACTGATGGTCGCGCTCGCCGACGAGGAGCGGGTCAACGCCGAGGCGATCAAGTACTTGAACCGCCTCTCCGACCACCTCTTCGTGCTGGCCCGCACCAGCAACGACCGGGGCCGCTCCGATGTGCTCTGGCACCCCGGCGCGCACCGCTGACGCGAAATACCCCTCGGTCAGGCCGTAGGAAAGGCTTGCCATGGCGTTTCGCACATGCACAATTCGGCGCCACCTCGTCATTTGGGCTGCTAACAAGGGCAGGATTGCTCGATGAAAGTGCTCGTCGCGGTCAAGCGCGTGATCGACTACAATGTCAAGATCCGGGTGAAAGCGGACAAGACCGGGGTCGAGACCGCCAACGTCAAGATGTCGATGAACCCCTTCGACGAAATCGGCGTCGAGGAGGCGGTTCGCCTCAAGGAAAAGAACCTCGCGACCGAAATCGTCGCCGTATCGCTGGGGCCGCAGGCCTGCCAGGAGACGATCCGCACCGCGCTCGCCATGGGCGCCGACCGCGGCATCCACGTGCTGGCGGACCAGGAGCTGCAGCCGCTCGCGGTGGCGAAGCTGCTGAAGGCGGTGGTCGACAAGGAGAAGCCCGAGCTCGTCATCCTCGGCAAGCAGGCGATCGACGACGACTGCAACCAGACCGGCCAGATGCTGGCGGCGCTGCTCGGCTGGTCGCAAGGCACCTTCGCCTCCAAGCTGGCGCTTGCCGACGGCAAGGCGACGGTGACCCGCGAGGTGGACGGCGGCCTCGAGACGGTGGAGCTGAAGCTTCCCAGCATCGTCACCACCGACCTCCGCCTCAACG
>DATKPX010000480.1:0-6417 GCA_035523855.1 Allostellaceae bacterium | reverse complement strand
CATGACCTCGGCGAGATGCACCACCGACGGCCGCGAGCTGGCGGTGGCGGCGCGCGCCAGCGTCTCCGCGGCGCGCTGCAGCGACGCCATCTCCTCGTCCGGCGTCGGCGCGGGCTTCACCGTCGGCGGCGACAGCGTCGGGCCCAGCAGCGCGGCGGCGTCGTCGACGATCGCGATCTTCTCGTCCTGGTCCTCGGGGATGAAGGTCATGATGGTGAGGGTATGCGACACCTCCGGCAGCTTCTCGAGCTCGGCGCTGAGCTTGTCGGCGGCCTCCGGTGAGGCTGCCAGGACGTTGATCGTGTTCGGCGTCGTGTTCGGATCCTTCATCAGGTCGAACAGCGTCGAGACGGACTCGGTATGCGGATCCTTGAGGTTGAGCGGATTGAAGTCGAAGGTGAGGTGCGGCACCATCGCCACGCCGACGAGCGCCACCGCCAGGGCGAGGAAGCCCACGAGCCGCCGCCGCTCCACCAGGAAGCGGTCGACGGCGGCGAGCGAGTGGAAGCCGACCGCGCGCCGCTCGCCGGGCGGATGGATCAGCACCAGCAGCGCCGGCAGCACGGTCAGGTTGAGCACCAGCGCGATCAGCATGCCGACGCCGGAGATCAGCCCCAGATCGGAGACGCCGGTATAGGCGGTCGGCACGAAAGAGAAGAAGCCCACCGCCGTGGTGGCGGCCGCCACCGTCAGCGGCGCGCCGATGCCGCGCGCGGTGCGTCTCAGCGCCTCGGCGAGGTCGTCGATCTCATAGCGCTCCGACCGGTAGCGGACGCTGAACTGGATGCTGAAATCGACGGCGATGCCGATGAAGAGCACCGCGAAGGCGACCGAGATCAGGTTGAGCGCATGGACGGCGACCGATGCGAAGGCGGCGGAGAGCACCAGGCCCATCGCCAAGGTGAGCAGGATCGGCACCACCAGGCGCGCCGATCGCAGCGCGAGAAACAGCAGCAGACAGATGAGCCCGAAGGCGAGGCTGGTGGAGAGGCCGGCGCCTTCGGTGACGCTGGCGAATTCCTCGTCGCCGAGCGGCACCGGGCCGGTGAGTCGCACGCGCACGCCGCGCTCGGGGGTGAGATTGAGCTCCTTGGCCGCCTGGCGGATCGCCGCGCTGGCGGCGCCGCCGGGCTCGAGCCCGGAATAGTCCAGGACCGGCTGGATCAGGATGAATTTGCGCAGCTCCTCGGGCATCGGCTTCCGGCCGGTGAGGAGCGTCTGCCAGGAGAGCGGGTGATATTTGCCGTCGAGCGAGTCCTGCACCGCGTCGGCGAAGGACATGAAGGGATGATCGAGATCGTCGCCCGTGGTCTCGCCTCTCTCGATGCCCTGGCCGGCGAGCTCCAGCGCGTCGAAGAGGCCGCGCAGGCTCGGATCGGCCGCCAGCGTGCCGATCAGCGGCTGCGCGGCGACCATCTGGTCGGCGAAGGCCTGCACCTCTTCCTTGGGCAGCAGCAGCAGCCCGTCGCGCCTGAAGAAGTTGCTGCCATCCGGCCGCTCGACGGTGTGGTAGTGGAGCGTATCGGTCTTGAGCTTGGCGGCGAGCGCGCTCGCCGCGTCCTCGGCCTCGTCGGGGGTCTGCCCGTCGACGACGATGAGGATCAGATTGTCGAATTGCGGGAAGTCGCGGTCATAGGCGTCGTCGCGCTGGCGCCAGGGCAGGTTCGGGTCGAGCAGCTTGTCGACATCCGTGTCGATGCTGAGATGGGTCCCGGCGTAGTAGCCGGCAATGCCGGTGATGATGACCGCGACCAGCGTCACGATGCCGGCGAAGCGTCGCGACAGGTTCACGATCAGGTGGATGAGGTCGAGAATCACCCCCGGCGTCCTCCCGCCTAGTGCCTATGTCTCTCTGTAAATCAGGAGAATGACGCCGACCAGCACGAATGCGATGGGCCAGATCCACGCGGCGGTGCGGCTGATCGGCGGCTCGAGCCGGAGCTCGAGCCAGCGCGCCCAGCCGGCGGTGATGCCGAAGAGCGCGAGCGGCACATGGGTGATCTCGATCAGCAGCTGATCCCGGATGTTGGAGAGCGCGTGCTGATGGGTCAGCAGCAGGGCGCCGCCGGTCGCGCAGAGCAGCGGAAAGACCAGCGCCGCCCCCGGCGATCGGATGCGCCCGGTCCGCACGCACCATTCGAAGATGCCGAATCCGGCGATGAGCACGACGAATAGACGGTGCTGCGCCACCTCCGGATCCCTGAGGCTCTCGAAGAAGCCGATCTTGCCGAGCGGCCATACCTCGGGATCGGAGCGGAACAGCAGGAAGACGGCGAGGCCGACGAACAGCAGCGGCCAGTGCCGCGCCCAGGGCGCCAGCCCCGACCGCTCGCCAAGCGCCAGCAGCCCGATCAGCAGCACCGCGATGCCGGCCCAGTGATGGTTGTACTCGGACCAGGCGATGTCCTCGGCGTCGCGCGGCGCCGTGATGCCGGAGCCCGGCACGAAGGCGGTGGGAAGCGTGTGATGCGCCTTGGCGGCGTCCTGGCGCGCGATCTCGAACTGGTAGGCGATGAGCTGGGAGCGGTCCGGGCTGGTGAGCCGCGGCCATTGCGGCGTGAAGCGCTCCACCACCTCCGACCAGGTCGCGCGATCGGTGGTGAGGTCGGCCGCCGGCGGCTGCGAGGTGAGGGAGGCGGCGGCGAACAGCACGGTAAGGCCGATGCCCAGCTCCACCTCGGCGAAGCGCCTGAGCCGCAGGATCGGCGTCGAGGGATCGCGCCGCAGCCGCTCGACCACCAGGAAGTTCATGCCGCCGAGACAGAGCAGCACCGCCAGCAGCACGGCCTTGGTCACCACCATCACGCCATAGGCGGTACCGTAGATCGCGTCCCAGGCGCCGATATAGACCACCGACATGACGATGCCGCCGAAGAGCAGCGCCGCCACCGCCGCCATCGACATCAGCGAGAAGCGCTTGCCGATGCGGCGCCAGGCATTGCCGTCGCGGCTGCCGGCGAGCGCCAGCAGGAAATAGGGGATGCCGCCGATCCACACGGCGGCGCCGGCCATGTGCAGGATGTCGGCGATCGCCAGCGGCAGGCGGTCGTCGAGCCGCGCCATCGCGTGGCTGGTGGTGGACTGCGCCACCATGATCAGCACCGAGAGCGCCGCCAGCGCCACGCTCACCCCCATCCCGCCAGGCAGCCGGACGGCCCAGGCGATCGCCAGCCCTGCCGCCGCCAGCACCAGCCCCGCCACCGCGAAGCTGGCGCCGAGCGCCTCGCGGACGGAGAGGTCGACGGTGCCGACCAGCACCGCGCATTGCACGCCGACGAAGATCAGCTCCGAGACCGCGAAGGCGACCGCGCTCCAGAGCAGGAAGCGCCGGGCGCGCTCGTCGAGCCGCTTGCCGTCGAGGCCGAGCGAGCCGCCCACCCGGTTCACCAGGATCAGCAGGAAGGCGACGCCGCCCACGGTGAAGGACTGCGTCACCAGCACCACGCCGCGCAGGATGACGCTCAGGTACCCGAAGATATCGATGAGGGTGCTCATCGAGGCTCAGGGCTGGGCGACGGTGAAGGGTATGTCGCCGCGGGTGATGTGGCCGTCGAGAGCGAGGACCTGCCAGCGCAGGCGATAGGCGCCCGGCGCGAGCGCGCCGAGATGCGCGGTCATCACGTCGGTCGGGCCGCTCTTGTCGATCGCGATCACGGTCTCCTTGCCGGTGCTGTCGAGCAGCGACAGCCGCGAGCGGGCGCGGTCGATCCGGCTGTTGAAGCGGAGGCGCACGTCGAGAGGCGCATGCACCACCGCATCCACCTGCGGCACCGTCTCGACGACGATGGCATGGGCCGATGCGGGGAGGGGTGAGATCGCCGCCCAGGCGAGAAGGGCCAGGGCCGCGAGACGAAGCGAAAGAGCTGCTGGCATGGGCGCTCTTTATTGGGGAGCCCCCGGCCCGACGCAAGGAGAAACCGGCCGGGGTAGCGTGACAGGTTGCCGCCAGGGCCCGCTAGCGCGGGGCCGCCTCAGAACCGGTAGCCGGTGCGCAGGCCGACATTGGTGAGCCCCTGGTTGTGGCTCGCGATTCCCGCATTCGAGAGATGATCCAGCATGACCGAGATGCTGACCGCGGAGGTGACGCGATAGCCGAGCTCGACGCTCTCGCGGAAGAGGATGCGGGAGCCGAGGAGCTTGCGCTCCGAGGGGCCGGAGTCGAGATAGCCGTCATGGACGCCGCCGCCGAGGCTGCCGGCGACAAAAGCTGCGCCGTCGTCGCCGGCGAGGCCGTGCCAGAGGTCGACGCTCCAGGTCAGGCCGAAATAGCCGTAGCTGGTATTGCCGTCCGTGCTGAGGGTGCCGCCGATATGCGGGCGGGGTGCGCCGAGCCATGAGAGGAAGCCCGGCGAGGCGAAGAGCAGCTCTCCGTTGAGATCGGTGCCGTCCTCCAGGTGATGGCCGAGAAAACCCACGTCGTGGGCGAGGACGCCGAGCTTGCCCTCATCGATCCAGTCCAGGCCGCCCGCCTGGGCAGCGCCGCTCGCGGCCCCGGCATGCAGGGCCGCGACAGCTGCCAGTACGGGGAAAAGACGTGTGTTGCCACGGGATCGGGGCCAGGTTCTTGGCGATAGCACCTCACGCTTCATTAGATTGGTTGAGATTTCAAGGATACCGCTGACATTAAGCCATGATTCCAGCAGATCTCACCTTCCAGTGAAAGTTGAAGAATCGCATTTTAAGTTGCTAGAGCAGATAGTTAGTCTGGTAAATTTAGATCTTTTCTGAGATCAGGGCTTGTTTTGACGTGCGGGCCCCGCCGCGCCATGCTTGCGGTACGACGCGAGGGGGGAAGCCCGCGATGAGGATCGCTGTGTTCGGCGCCGGGGCGGTCGGCGGCTATGTGGCGGCAAAGCTCGCCCTCGCCGGGCGTCCCCTGAGCGTGGTCGCGCGCGGGCGGCAGCTGGCGGCGCTGCGGGCGCGCGGCCTCACCCTGATCGAGGGCGGCGTGTCGCGCCGGGCGGAAGTCGCCGCCAGCGACCGCGCCGCCGCGCTCGGCGAGCAGGATCTGGTGATCCTGACGCTCAAGGCGCACTCGATCCCGGGGGCGGCGCCGGAAATCGCCGCGCTGCTGGGGCCGCACACGGTTCTGCTGTCGGCGCAGAACGGCATTCCCTGGTGGTGCTTCCATCAGGAAGGCGGCGTCCTCGAGGGCGCCCGCATCGAGGCGGTCGACCCCGGTGGCACGCTGTTCGCCGCGCTCGATCCCGACCGCGTCGTGGGATGCGTTCTGCACATGGCGACGTCGGTGCCGGAGCCCGGCGTCGTCCGGCATCAGGCCGGTGGTCGCTTCATCCTGGGCGAGCTCGACGGTACCGTGTCCGAGCGGCTGCAGCGCGTCGTCACTGTCCTGAGCGGCGCCGGCATTGCCGCTGAGACGAGCACCGAGATCCGCCGGGAGATCTGGTTCAAGCTCTGGGGCAACGTCGCCTTCAACCCGCTGAGCGTGCTGACCGCGGCGACGCTCGATCGGATGATCGCCGATCCCGCGATCCGGCGCCTCGCCGTCGAGATCATGAACGAGACCGAGGCGGTTGCGGCCCGGCTCGGCCTCCGCTTCGACATGGGTGTCGAGGAGCGCGTCGAGGTGGTGCGGCGCCTCGGCGCCTTCAAGACCTCGATGCTGCAGGACCTGGAGGCCGGGCGACCCCTCGAGATCGAGGCGCTGATGGGCGCGGTGGTGGAGATCGGCCGCCGCCTCGACTGCCCGACGCCGATGACCGAGGCGGTGGCGGCGCTGGTGCGCCTGCGCGGCGCGCGCTGAGCGCCGTCCGCGCGACCGGATTCCGAGAGGAGAGCGAAGCCCCATGGCGAATACGCGCTCGCGCATTTCCACCGACATCGATTTCGAGCGTGACGGCAAGCAGGAGGGCTTCCTGCGATTGCCGCACTCGGTGCACCGCTCCGCCTACGGCTATATCCCGATCCCGATCGTGGCGATCCGCAACGGCACGGGACCGCGGGTGCTGCTGAGCGCCGGCAATCACGGTGACGAGTACGAGGGCCAGATCGCCCTCACCAAGCTCGCGCGCTCCCTGATGCCGGAGGCGGTGAGCGGGCAGGTGATCATCCTGCCGATGGCGAATTTTCCCGCCGCGCAGGCGGGGACGCGCACCTCGCCGATCGACGGCGGCAATCTCAACCGGATCTTTCCCGGCGATCCCGACGGCGGCCCGACCGAGATCATCGCCCACTACATCGAGAGCGTCCTGATGGCAGAGGTCGATGTCGCGATCGACCTGCACTCCGGCGGCAGCTCACTGCTCTACATTCCCGGCACGCTGGCGCGCCGTCACGGGGATCCGGCGAAGCTCGAGACGGTGCTGGGCCTGGCGCGCGCCTTCGGCGCGCCGATGAGCTACCTCATGGGGCCGGGCGGCGAGGACCGCAGCATCCTCGCCGCCGCCGATCGCGCCG
>DATKPX010000479.1:0-18236 GCA_035523855.1 Allostellaceae bacterium | reverse complement strand
GGGTCGGCGTCAGGATGAGGGCAAGCGGCGCCCGCGGCTTCGGTTGCGCCTGGCGCGCCGCGAGGCGCTGCAGGATCGGGAGGGCGAAGGCCGCGGTCTTGCCGGTGCCGGTCTGGGCGATGCCCAGGAGGTCGCGTCCGGCGAGCAGATGCGGGATGGCGCGCGCCTGGATCGGCGTCGGCTTCTCGTAGTTCTCGGCCTTGAGGGCACGGCACAACGGCTCGGCGACGCCGAGATCGGAAAAGGAGGAATTCAAGGAAGACATCTTTCTGAACCGTGCCGCCGACATCCTCTGGATGCGGTCGTGCTACGGCATGGCCCATCTCCCGCGCGCTGCCGGGGAGGGTGGTTTAATGGCGATTTTCTCGGAATGCCGTGCCCCTGGGCACTAGGGCCGGGGCACATCGCGCGATCGCGAGAGATCGGTTACGAGCGTTGAAATGGTGCAATCAGCGCCCGATGTCAAGCCTAAAACTCTGAATCACCTGATTTTTCGCAACCAACCCGTCATATTGCGGCAATGCCGGCGATGGGATAGCGAGAGGAAATGGCTCTCACCGCGATGCCGGAACGGCGCTTTTCCCGGCGGCTTTCGGCCCTCCGGGCGCTGGCGCTCGGCGCGCTCCTGCTGGCGCTGGCTCCGCGCGCCGAGGCGCAGACGCGGGCGGTCGACCTGCAGCTGGTGCTGGCGGTGGATGCCTCCGGCAGCGTCGACGCCTCCCGCTTCGAGCTGCAGAAGCGCGGCTACGCGGAGGCCTTCGCCGATGCCCGCGTGATCGCGGCGATCCGCAGCGGCCCGCTGCAGTCGATCGCCGTCGCCATGATGCAGTGGACCGGGCCGGAGATGCAGAACGTCGTGGTGGCCTGGACGCTGATCAACGACGCAGACACCGCCGCGCATTTCTCCAGTGCGATTGCGGCGGCGCCGCGATCGCTGTTCGGCGGCGGCACTTCGCTCAGCGGCGCCATCGACAACGGCGCCCTGCTGTTCGAGCGCAGCGGCTTTCGCAGCGGCCGGCGCGTCATCGACGTCTCCGGCGACGGCTCCAACAACCGCGGCCGCCCGGCGGCGGATGCGCGCGACGCGGCGGTGCGCGCCGGCATCGTCATCAATGGCCTGCCCATTCTCACGCTGGAGCCGGACCTCGACAGCTACTACCGGCGCAACGTCATCGGCGGACCGGGCGCCTTCGTGATCGCGGTCGACAGCTACGACAAGTTCGCCGCCGCCATCCTGCAGAAGCTGATCCAGGAGATCGCCGCGGCGCCGTCAGCGGGCGGCGCGCAGGGCATCGCGTCGGCGCCGGTCGGCGAGCGCGTCCTGCACGCGATAGTAAGCCATCAGTGACGAGACCAGCGGCCGCGCGAGCCCATTGAGGCGGCGCGGCTGCAGCGGCGTCGCCGGAAATGCGAGCTCGGACTCCGGCACGCCGGCGATCCGCGCCGCGATCTCGCTTCCCATCCGCGTCGCCAGGGCGATGCCGCGGCCGCTGTAGCCGAGGCCGGCCCAGAGTCCGGGTGCCAGCGCGTGCAGGTGCGGATACTGGTCGTAGGTCATCGCGACCCAGCCGGCCCAGCGGTACTCCCATTCGATTGATCCGAGCTGCGGGAAGACCGCCAGCAGGCGCCGGCGCACCTTGGCGGGATCGGCCTCGCCCGTCTCGTCGAAGGCCGGGCCGTCGGCGCTCGCCTGCAGCCGGCCGTCGGCGTGCAGCCGCACGCCGGAGAACAGGTGGCGGGTGTCGGTGAGCGGCTGGTTCTGCGGCAGGATGCTCCGCCGCACATTCTCGCTGAGCGGCTTGCTGGCGAACTGGTAGGCCCGCATGGGAACGAGGCTCTGGCGCAGCCCCGGCCAGAGATGGCGCTCGGTATAGGCGTTGGTCGCGAGCACGACGGTCTCCGCCGTCACTTCCCCGCGCGGCGTCTTCAGCCGCCACTGGCCGCCGGCGCGCGACAGGGCGGTGACGGGAGTCTGCGCGCGGAGAGTGGCGCCGAGCTTCGCCGCGCTGGCGGCAAGGCCGCGCACATAGGCGAGAGGATTTATGGTGCCGCCGCGGCGGTCGAGCGAGCAGGCGGCGTAGTAGGGCGTGCCGATCAGCGCCTCCGCGTCCTTGCCGGCGAGCATCTCGACCGGCGCGCCGCGCGCCTGCCAGAACGCGGTGCGGCGCTCCAGACCGGCCTGCCCGGCCGGCGAGTGGGCGGCAAAGATGAGGCCGTTGCGCTGCACCGAGCATTGGATGCCGTGCCGCTCGATCAGATCGAAGACGAGGTCGGGACCGCTGGCGGCGGCGGCGATCAGCCGCTCGCCACGCCCGGCGCCGAACTGCTGCAGCACATGCTCCTGGTCATGCTTGAAGTAGGGCACCAGCTGGCCGAAGTTGCGGCTGGAGGCGCCCCAGCCGATCTCCTTCGCTTCCAGCACGAGGGCGCGGATGCCGCGCTCGGCGAGATGCAGCGCGGTGGAGAGGCCGGTGAAGCCGGCGCCCACGATGGCGACCGCGGCGCGCTCGCCGCCTTCGAGCGGCGGCGCCGCCGGGGCGGCCGGAGCGAAGGCGTCGTAGAAGCGGGGAACGGGAACGGTATCGGCGACCGGCGAATTCATCGGCTCATCCCCGCTTCGCGGTCGCCTTGCAGGGGCGGTCGAAAACGGTCCCGTCGGTGAATTCCCAGTGCTGCTTGCCGACGAGCTCGAGGGTGTCGCCGGCGATCTTGCCCGCGTAGCTCGCGTCGTAGTGCCAGCTCATGAACTCCGCCCGCCCGCTGAGGGTGACGGCTCCATCGGCCGCGGCCTTGCCCTCGCCGGTCTCGTCGGTCATGTGCATCTTGCCGTCGGGCGAATAGATCGCCCGGCGGTAGGTGGCATTGCCGCCGGTGAGCGTCACGGCGAAGGCGATGTTGAGGGGGCCGATGGGCTTGGCGGTAACCGCGTCGCAGGTCAGCCGGCCGGCGTAATAGCCGTCGAAGGGCTGTGCCGCGAGGGCGGGCGATGCGATTGCGGCGACGGCGAGAAGCATCGAGAGGCGCGGACCGAGCATGGGAGCAACCTGCGGTCGGATCAGGAGGCCTGAGATTAGCGCGACTTTCCCCGATGGGGGCTGGAATTCTCGCGCGCACACCAAAGCTTGGTGGCGGGACTGTCGAGTACATGTTGCCTGTGCCGGTCTGCGGGAGCAGCCTTGCGAGGCGACGTGCCGAGGGGGAGGACGCAGCATCATCGCCGATGGCAATGCGGTGCCGGCCACCGCTCACCACAAGATCCGCAAGCTCTACGATTATTGGCGCGGGATCGCCGCGTCGGCGGGGCGTCTGCCCGGGCGCAGGCATATCGATCCCCTCGATATCCCGACGCTGCTGGAAAATATCTGGCTGCTCGATGTCGTCGGCGCGCCGCCGCAGTTCCGCTTCCGCCTGATCGGCAGCGCGCTGCAGCGGATGGGCATTCCCGGCAAGGTCGGCGACTTCGTCGACCAGCTGCTGCCGACCGGCGGCGACGATCCGGTGATGGAGGATTTCCGCCGCGCCGCGCGCGACCGCGTGCCGGTCTGGTTTCGTGGCAAGGCGCGGGTGCCGCACACGACGGAGATGTTCGAGCTCGAGCGGTTATACCTGCCGCTCGCCGCCGACGGCAGCACCGTCGACATGCTGCTCTGCATGACCGTGTTCTATACGCTCGGCGGCGTCGATATCTGAGCCGGCGCGGCCGGGAAAAAGGCACCTGACGCCGGCATTCTATCGGCGTCGGGCGCGGGCGACATCGATCGTTCTGATCAGACCAGCAGATCGACGCTCGGACCGGCGCCGGTGGCTCCGGTCGACGTCGTCGGGGACGAGGGAATGGCCGACGTCGACTGGCTCTGCTGGCCGGAATTGGCACCCTCGCTGCCACCATGATGATGGTGGTGATGGTGCCCTTGCACCGGCGGCTGCGACTGTGCCTGCTGCTGTTGCAGCTGCTGCAGGTACTGCTGATAGGCGCCGGTCGTGCTCGATACGCTACTGACACTCATGGGCTTGCTCCTTGAGTGAGGAGCAGAGCGTCGGCACGACGCCGAACCGCATGCTCCGGGATAGCCCAGGCAAACGCCGTGCCGACGCGGGCCCAGGCAGATCCCGGACTTAGGCTCCGGGCCCGAGCGCCGGCCGGCATTTTCTGCAACCCTTGCCGGTCCTGCTCGGCAAGATTTGCCGAGCGCGCCGCCGCCGCGGCTGTCGCTGCTTGTGCGCCAAAGACCCCTCCATTATGAGTGTCGCGGTGGCTTGCCGCTCCCCGGCCTGTTGCGGGGGCGTGGCGCCGATCGGAGAGCATCTTGGCCAGGGGCAGCGATACCGTCGTCTTCCAATCCCATCGGGCGCAGGGGTTGCCGCTCTGGATCACGCGATCCATGGAGACGACGCGCCAATGGGCCGAGGCGAGCGGCTACGACTACGTCTTTCTCGACGACGTCTTCTTCGAGCCGCTGCCCGGCTGGTTCAAGGCGAAGGCGAAGGGAGTGAAGACGCTGCTCGCGGACCTCGCGCGCCTGCTGGCGGCCAAGAAGTTCCTGACCGAGGGCTATCAGCGCGCGATCTGGGTCGATGCCGATGTCGTCGTCTTCGCGCCCAAGGAGCTCGTCCTGCCGCGCGAGAGCCTCTACTACTTCTGCCGCGAGGTCTGGATCGACGCCGACGCCCAGGGCCTGATCGCGCGCCAGCTCGTCAACAATTGCGTCTGCATCTTCGAGGCCGGCAACGCGTTCCTCGACTTCTACATCGAGTCCGTTCTCAAGATCGCCGAGATGGCCAAGGGCAACATGCTGCCGCAGGTGCTCAGCACGGTCTTCCTCTCCAACCTCGACCAGCTGGTGCCGATCCCCAAGCTCACCATGATCGGCCTCTTCAGCCCCGGCGTGATCCGCGACATCGTCAAGGGCGGCGGCCACTATCTCGCCGCCTTCAAGCAGTCCTTCAAGGCGCCCGTCTACGCGGCGAACATCCTCTCCTCGTTCTCCGGCCGCACCTACAACAACCCGGACGGGACGAAGTTTCAGCTTAACGACGCCGTCTTCAACCAGGTCGTCGACATCCTGCTCGCCGCCGGTGCGGATTTCATCAAGCCCTGAGCGGGAATTATTTCACGCCCGGCGGCGCCCCTCGCGCGCGAACCCGGCCGATGATCGTCTCGAGCGCAAATTCCAGCGCCCGTTCCGGCAAATGCTCGACCGGCTGATTCTGTTCGCCGTAAGCCGCGCCTTCGCGGCTCCCTTCGACGTAAACATAGCCCTGCCGTTTCCCTTCGATGCCGAAATAGGAGAGGCCAACGAGCTCGGCCATGACCTGGTAGTCGAAGGCATGAAAGTCCGGAGGAAATATCTCCACCACCGCGGCATCGCGCGGCAGCCACAGTAGATTGCTGAGGCCGTTGCCGTGCACGCCCACAACAACATCTGTCTGCGCCGCCTGCAGTACCTGGTCGCGCCAGGAGAAGCTGCCGAAATCGATCTCGGTCACCACGTCGAAACGCTGTTGCAACAGGGCAAGCAGCCGCTGCTCGCCGAGTTTGCTCAGGGTCCGCGGCGGCCGGCGCTGGAGGTAGGCGCAGCGCAGCTGCCGCGTCTCCGAAGGGACCACCCGCTCGGTCGCGCCTGTCGCTGCATAGACGCGGCGGCGGAACTCGGGCATCCAGCGCCGTGCCTGCGGCAGCAACGGCTCGAGAAACTTATTGATGCCGGTGATCGCCAGATTGCGATCGATCACGAGGACGTTCTGGAAGCGCGGCATGCCGTACCGGAAAGGCTCGATGCCGAAGAGATCGACACCGCCATAGATGGCCCGGATGAGCCGTTCCTGCACCTTGTTCTGACGTGCGTTGTTCCAATTCTGCGCGCCGAAGATCATCCGCTCGGCCGGAATGCGGCGAAGATATTCTTGATGGAAGGCGAAGAGGCCGATGAAGATCTCGAGGAAATGGAAGTAGTGGTTGATGTAGATGGGATCCCGGATCACCAGGGTCAGGCCGCGCCCGGGCACGGCATTGGGCGTGCCGGCGAGGATGCTCGTGGCTCGCTCACCCTGGACGATCGGCACGCCCTGGGGATCCAGGTGCAGCGTTGCGGTCGGGAAGAAGTCGACCGGAAGTTCCCGTGCGGTCGGGAACGGCGCGCTCATGCCGGGGCCTTTGTCGCCGGGCGGGTGAACACGGGCGCCACCTCAGTAAGGCGCTTGAACCCGGCCTTCTCCAGCGCACGGGCGGCGACCGCGTCCTCGCCGAGATCGCTGACGATCAGCAGCGCCGCGGGGTTGCGCGCGAAGACGGCGTCGTAGCGCCGCGAGCTCCAGTCCGCGCGCGAGGCGAGGAGCGCGTCCCAGCGGCCGTCGCGGATCTCGCCGACGCCGCGGAGCCGCCGGATGCAGCCGGCGACGCCGGCGCTCGCGAGAAAGGCGTCGAGCTTGCCGCCGTCCTCGTCGATGGCGTCGACGGCGAGGCGGACGCGGATGAGGTCGGCGGCGTCGGAGAGCAGGCAGGGATCTGTGCCCGGTGTCGCCAGGATCGCCGGCGCTTCCTGGGCCAGCTGCATCGCCTGCAGGACCTCGTAGGCGGCGATCCGGCGCAGGAGCGCCGCGCGGTCGCGCTGGCGCGGCAGCGCCGAGCGGCGGTCGGCAAGGACGAATTCCGGCCTTGTCCGTCCGCTGTCGCAGAGCGCAAGGAAATCCGCGCGGATCCGCTCGGGCGCCAGCAGCGTCTCGTAGGCGGCATGGCCCGCGCGCGCGATGGCCGCGGCGGCGAGCCCGTCGCGGAGATAGCGACGGCTCTTCTCGATGCAGTCGTCGATGCTGTCATAGGTGACGAGATCGCGGCCATCGGCGAACAGGGCGTCGAAGCCGGACTCGATGCCCAGCCGGTCGGTGAGCAGGAAGCTGCCGCTGGCGAGCACCTCGAGCACGCGCAGATTGAGGTCGCCGTTGAGGCTGCAGTTGAGGCTGATCCGGCTGCGCGCGTGGATGCTGCGCGCGATCGCGCGGGGCGCGCGGCCCACCTGCAACGGCAGCCCGGCGCGCTGCAGCGCCTCCACCACCGCCAGGCGGCGCGGGTGCACGCGGTCGACGCCACCGACGAAGCTCATGGGGATGTCCATCGGCTGCGCCCGCACGGCCATGCGCTCGACATTGAAACCGGGGAGCCAGTAGACATGCTCGAGGCCGGCCTCGAGGAAGAAATGCGCGTGCTGGCGCGTGTAGTCGAGGATGACGGCCCGATAGGGCTCGCTCAGGACATGGGTCAGCAGGGTGGTGATCGGGCTGCGTTGATGGTGGGTGTCGCCGACCACGACCACGGCGGGGCAGCGGAGCGCGGCGATGTTGCGCGGCAGGTTCGCCCGGCTGGTATCGGCGCGGACGACGACGAGGTCGGGCCGCTGACCAGCCGGCAGCTTTGCCACCACCTCGGCGATGTCGTACTCGCCGAGCGCGGTCTTGATCGAAAGCACGCGATCGCCGTCGCGGCGGTCCGGATACATCGGGCCGCAGATCACCTGATCCGGCTCGAGCGGCGGTGGCGGAATGAAATCGGGAGGGCTGTGGGTGGATTGAAGGATCTTCACGGCATCGCGTCCGGGCGCCAGCCCCGCGCTCGATACCATAAGCGCTAGAAACCCGCCAGCCGCCCGGCGCGAGGAGACCCAGCGAGGCTCAGGCGGAGGCGCCGCCGCCGCCGTCCTGCATCTTGATCGCGACCAGCAGCCGGTCCACCTCCCTGCCGGTGGTGGAGAGCGGCAGGATCAGGCGGTCGTAGCGGTAGCTTCCGCCGGCGAGCGAGCCCCGCACATGGCTGTAGAGCGGCTCCTGCTCGCGGCGCACGCGGTCATAATCCCGCGTCACGATGTCGGCGATGATCGGCAGCGGGTGATCGCCGAGCGGCGCCCCCTCGCGGCTGGCGCCGCTTACCGCGGGAATGCGAGCGCCGCGGATCTGGAAGCGGAACTGCCGCGGATCGGCATGGCTGACATCGACCAGATGCAGCCGGCCGAGCCAGCCGAGCTGGCCGAAGCGGATGGGATCGATGTCGCTGAGCGTCCCGTGGCTGATGAGCCAGAGCGAATGCCAGTACTCGAACAGCAGCTCGACGCTGCCGTGGGTACGCTCCGGCCGCAGCGCATTGACGGGGCGGTTGATGCGCTCCATCCAATTGCCGCTGTCGTCCTGCACCCGCTCCCGCTCGAGCGCCATCGGTACCAGGTTGTCGCCGCCGCTGCTCACGGTTGGCTCCGCGCCGCGAGGAGTTGCCGACAGCTTGCGCTTGAATGCGACGACCCTCGCGCTTGCCGCGCTCTTGGCCTGGGCCGCCGCCGCCGTGCCGCAATGGAACGGCGAGCGGCAGTTACACCCATCGCATCCCGACGCCATCTGCAGATAGGCGTCGGCAACCCGTTCGAATCCGATCTGGCGCTCGAACGATGCGAGAGTGACCAGATCGATGCAGAGACGTTCCGCGATTTTCGCCATGCACCCGAGGAGCAGCTAGGGGTTGCCCGTCACCCTGCCCATGCTGCGGACGAGACGCAAGATCTGACGCTGCAATTCCGCATCCGGCAAGGCCCGGAATGCGCGCAACAGCTCAAGCTCCGCTCGCACGAACTCGCCCTGGTCGCCTTCCGTCGTCGTCGGCGCGTCGAGCCCCCCGAAGAAGAACTCGAGCGGCTGGCCGAGCAGCCGCGACGCCTGCAGCAGCCGGCTGGCGCTGACGCGGATCTCGCCGCGCTCGTACTTCTGCACCGCCTGGAACGACACACCGAGCGCTTGCGCCACCTGGACCTGACTCAAGCCGAGCAGGCCGCGCGCCAGCCGCAGGCGAGATCCGACGTGGACGTCGGCCGGATCCGGCCCGTGTTCCTTGACGGTGCGCCGCCGCCGCCCAGGCTGGGGACGGTCATGGTGTTGTGAGCGAGCCTGCATGAAACCTCCTGAAAAACAAAATATTCCGACAGTTTCGAGTACGCGATTTTGACTCACTATAGTGTGCACGGCGGAGTAGAGAAAGTCATTTCCGCCGGAACCGGCAGCAGTGGGCTGCCACATCCAGAAAGGAAATACCCATGTATGCCACATCGTCCCGTGGTAACGAGCCGGCGCCCGAGATTCTCGTAAAGGTAGTCGGAAGCGTGGAGGAGCTCATGCAGGCCTTCGTCGTCCGGGCGGCGGTCTTCATGGCGGAGCAGCGGTGCCCCTATGGCGAGGAGTTCGACGGCAATGACTTCACCGCGACCCATCTCATCGGCTACGTCGATGGCGAGCCGGCGGGCACCCTGCGGCTCAGGTACTTCGCGGGCTTCGCCAAGGCGGAGCGCGCGGCGGTCCGCAAGGAGTTCCGCGGCTTCGGTCTCAACCGGGCGCTGCTCGACTTCGCGGTCGGGCTGGTCCAGCGCAAGGGGTACACGCGGCTTTACGGCACTGCGCAGAAGCGCCTGCTGAGCTACTGGCGGAGCTTGGGGTTCGAGCCGTTGGCGAAGCCTGAGTTCCACTTCTCCGACCACGAGTACGTGCCGATCCTGCGGCCGGTCGAGAGGCATGACGCCGCGCTCGACGAAGCGGCGCCGGACATGGTGCTGAACCGGCGCGAAGGGGAGTGGGAGCGGCCCGGCGTTCTCGAGGCCTCGCAAAGCCGCGTGCCCACCAACCCCGTGAGTAACGACTAGGCAGAAGCCGCGGCGCGGGCTCGCGCGCAGACCGCAAGCAGCGTGCGGGCCCGCGAAGCCGGGACAAGGGCGAGTGTCATTTCTGAGCAATCCGCAAGCAGGGACCGAGGCGCAGGGCGAGATGGCCGATCGCGACACATCCTTGCATTTGACTAAAGAACGGGACGCTCCATCTACCGTTGTGACCGCGCGCCGTTTAAGATGCGCTCATTCGGGAGCGCGCCGGTTGAGGCGCGCCCCGGGCAGCGAGGTATCGCATGAGAATGCTCTCAATCCCGCTCGCCATCGCCGGCGTGCTCGCGATCTCCGCGACGGCACGCGCGGAGGACGGCGAGATCCGGCAGGAGATGCAGACGCGGCATTACCGCCTCGTGCTGATGATCGGTCCGAACGAGACGGTCTATACGGCGGCACAAGCGCGTCTGGAGCGCCCACGCAGCGGCGAGGTCATGCTGGGCGGCCGGATCGCCGGCGAAATCGCCGACGTGATGCCGGAAGCCGGCGGCCCGCCGCGCGCTCCCGCCGCGCGATCCGCCTCGCCCGATCTCCGTCATCTCGAGCTCCATGTCTATTCGCGCAGCACCGGCAGGACCGTGTCGGAGGCGCATGTCACCATCGCGGTGACCGATGCGGACCGGAAGAGCCGCTCGATGCCGATCGCGCGCCTCTATGGCATCGATGAGGGGCCGGACGATCTGCACTACGGCAACAATGTCGCGCTGCCGCCGGGCTTCTACACGATCGAGACGGCGGTCAACGGCGAGCACGCACGCTTCGCGGTGACGGTGCCGGAGGGCTCCTAGCGTGATGATTCCGAAGTTCGCAGGCTAGAGCCGGTTCCGATCGGAGCAGGCTTCGGGTTTGCTGCCGGCGGGGGGAACGATGAGGACGGGATCGAGGGCCCTGCTTCGGGCTTCTTTGGTCGCGGCTCTGATGGGGGTGCTGGCGCTGGCTCCCGGCGACGCTGCTGCGCGTGTCGCGAAATTCGAGATCCTGAACGTGGAATCGCCGACCTTCGACGGCCGCACCTTCGGCGCCGTCGGCGCCTATGAGAAGATCACCGCCCGCGCCACCGTCGCTCTCGATGCCACCGACCGGCACAACAGCGGCATCGTCGACCTCGATCTCGCGCCGAAAAACGCCACGCAGGAAGTGAGTGCCGTCGCGGACGTGGTGATCCTGCGGCCGCTCGATCCCGCCAAGGGCAGCGGCCGCATTCTCTACGACGTCGTCAATCGCGGCCATCTGCTCGGTCTCGCGCTCATGAACGACGCGCCGCCGACCGACCAGCCGTCGAAGGCGGCGGACATGGGTAACGGCTTTCTCATGCGCGCCGGCTACACCATCGTCTGGAGCGGCTGGCAGGGCGACTTGGCGCCGGGCGGCGGCACGCTGACGCTGCGGGTGCCGACCGCGCCGCAGTACACCGGCCCCAGCCGCGAGGAGTGGGTGTTCGACGACGAGCGCAATCCCGTTGCGGTCCGGCTCACCTACCCGACGGCGGATATGAACCCTGCCGGCGCGACGCTGACCGTGCGCGAGCGCGAGCGCGATCCGCGCCAGTCGCCGCCGGATCTGTCGTTCCGCTATCTCTCCGCCAGCGAGATCGAGATCTGGCGGCCGGAAGGCTTCGACGCCGGCGCCATCTACGAGCTGATCTACACCGCCAAGAATTCCAAGGTGACGGGTTTCGGCTTCGCCGCCGCGCGCGATCTCGTGTCGTTCCTGCGCTACGGCGATGGGGATCAGACCACCGGCGCCAACCCGCTGCGCCGGCCTGGCGCTCCGCCGATCCGTCATGCCTATGCCCTCGGCATCTCCCAAGGCGGACGCTTCCTGCGCGACTTCCTCTACCAAGGCTTCAACGAGGACGAGGCGGGGCGGCCGGTGTTCGACGGCCTCATGCCCTATGCCGCCGGCGCCGCGAAGACCTACGTCAATTTCCGCTTCGCCCAGCCCGGTCGCGTCGCGCATCAGCACGAGAGCCATCTCTACCAGGGCGATCAGTTCCCGTTCACCTATGAGGTTCTGGACGACCCGCTGACCCGGCTGCGCGATGGCATCCTCGCGCGCTGCCTCGCCGCGCGGAACTGCCCGAAGATCATCCAGACCGATACCGGCACCGAGATGATGCAGGGGCGCGGCTTTCTGATCACCACCGACCCGAGCGGCCGCGCCGCCCCCTTGCCGGAGAACGTGCGCGCCTATCTCCTCGCGGGCCTGCCGCATTTCAATCCGGCCGGCGCCGAATCCAGATCCGTCGATGCCTGCCAGGCGCCGAGCAATCCGCTGAGCGCCGGACCGGCGATGCGCGCGCTGCTGGCGGCGCTCGACCGCTGGGTGAGCGAGGCTGCCGCGCCGCCGGAGAGCCGCTATCCGAGCCTTGGCGACGGAACGCTGGTGGCAGCGGATCCCGCCGAGGCCGCCTATCCGCATTTGCCGCATCTCGCCTATGCCGGCGTCGTCAACACCGTTGCGGTGAAGACCTATGGCGAGGGCCTGCCGGTGGAGGACAGCGCCTATCCGATGCTCATCCCCAAGGTGGACGCCGACGGCACCGGGGTCGCGGGCATCCGCCTGCCGCCGGTTGCCGCGCCGCTCGGCACCTATCTCGGCTGGAACCTGCGCAAGCCCGGCTACGCCGAGGGCGAGCTCTGTGGCGTCACGGGATCCTTCATTCCCTTCGCCGCCACCCGCGCCGCGCGCCTCAAGAGCGGCGACGCGCGCCGCTCGCTGGCGGAGCGTTATCCGACCCATGCCGCCTATGTGGCGGCGGTGCGCAAGGCGTCGCAGGCGCTGGTGGCGGAAGGCCTCCTGCTCGGCGAGGACGCCGACCGTTACGCGGCGGCGGCGGAGAGGAGCCGCGTCCGGCGCTGAGATCAGCGCTCAGCGCAGCGAGAACGGCACCGGCAGGATCAACTGCAGCTGCCGCTGCGTCAGCTCCGGCGGAAAGGCCGGCAGCGGCTCGGCGCGCCGGATCAGCGCCAGCACCTCGCGATCGAGCGCCTCGTGGCCGGAGCTGCGCTCGAGCTCGGCGCCCAGCACCGAGCCGTCGCGGGCCAGCAGGAAACGCAGCAGCACGATGCCTTGCTCGTGACGGATGACGGCCTCGCGCGGATAGCGTTTCAACCGCTCGAGATGCATCGAGATGGTGCGCAGGAATTTCGCCAGCACGTCCTCGGAGATCTTGGCGGTGGCGACCGATGGCGGTGCCGGCTCGGCGGTTTTCGCTTCCGGCGCCGGCGCTGGCGGCGTGGCCGGCTCCGGCGGCGCCGCGGTGACCGGGCGGGGCGGCGGCGCCTCGAGGTGGCGCGCGGGCGGGCGGGGACGCGGCTTCGGCGGCGGTGGCGGCAGGGCGACTTCGGCCTGCGCCGCCGGCTTCAGCTCCGGCAGCGGATCGGGCAGCGCTGGCGGCGGCTCGATGATGGCCGGCGTTGGGGGTGGCGGCTCCGGGTCGGGTGCGGCGACCGGCACTGGCGCGGGCGAGGGCTCCGCCGGCGCGATGTCGATGATGATCGCCGGCGGCGGCGGGAGTGCCGCGTCGATCGGGGCGGCGTGCCACAGGAGAAGCGCGATGCCGCCGGCGAGATGCGCCGCCAGCGCGACCAGCGCGCAGAGCGTCCAGCGGATGCCGTCGAGATCCCGCGGCGCAATCCGTACCGCCGCGGTCATTTCCGCTCTCCGACTTCGAGCTCGACCAGGGCGAGCTTCAAGTAGCCGGCGGCGCGCAGTGCGTTCATCAGCTCGGCGAGATCGCCATAGGCGACCGCCTTGTCGGCGCGCAGGAAGACCCGCTGCTCGCGGTCGCCGCCGCTCGCCTGATCGAGCGCTGCGGCGAGCCCGTCGCGTGACACCGGCGCTTCGCCGAGTGCCAGCGACAGGTCGGATTTGAGCGTGAGGAACATCGGCTTGTCCGGCCGCGGCTGCGCCCGCGCGGTGGCGGCCGGGAGATCGACGGCGACATCGACCGTAGCGAGCGGCGCCGCCACCATGAAGATGATGAGCAGCACCAGGATGACGTCGATGAACGGCGTGACGTTGATCTCGTGCGTCTCCATGAGCTCGTCGTCGCCGTGATCGAGACGGATCGCCATCGCCCTATTCCGCCGCCTCCGCCAGCACGGCGGGCTGGCGGTCGAGATCGCGGCTGGCGAGGCGCAGCACGGCGGCCGAGCTGTCCGCCAGCAGCAGGCGGTAGCCCGCGATCGAGCGCGCGAAGGCGTTGTAGATCACCACCGCCGGGATCGCCGCCGCGAGGCCGCAGGCGGTCGCCAGCAGCGCCTCGGCGATGCCGGGCGCCACCACCGCGAGGTTGGTGGTCTGCGCCTTCGAGATGCCGATGAAGCTGTTCATGATGCCCCAGACGGTGCCGAACAGACCGACGAAGGGAGCGGTGGCGCCGATGGTGGCGAGGATGCCGGTGCCGCGCAGCATCCGCTGGCGCGCCGCCGCCTCGATGCGCTCCAGGCGCGAGGCCACCCGCTCCTTGATGCCCTCGATCGGCAGGTCGGCGGAGAGGGTGAGCTCCGAGAGCGTCGCCTGGACGAGGTCGGCGGCGAGGCCCTGCTGGGTGATCCGCCGCGCCGCCTCGCCCAGCGAGCGCGCGGCATTCACGGCGGCGAGGTTCTCTCGCGTCCGCCGCGTCATGCTGCGCAGCTCGAGGGATTTCGCCAGCCACACGGTCCAGGTCAGCACCGAGGCGAGGGCGAGGCCGACCATCACCGCCTGGACGAGCGCGGCTGCCGTTGCGAACATGTTCCAGGGCGAGAGATTGCGGGGCAACGTCGCGGCGGCGGGCGCCGGCGCGGTGGTCGCGGGTGCTTCGATCGGCGCCGGCGTCGGTGCGGCAGTCTCCGCCGCCTGCGCCAGGGCTCCGGCGCAGGGGGCGGCCGCCAGGAGGGCGATCAGGGCCAGCAGTCGGATCCAGTGCGGGGCGCGCATCATTCGTCGGCTCCTCCGGTCGAATAGACCTCTTCGAGAACGCGGCCGGGCCGCGGCGCCTGCCGCCGGGCGGCGCGGCGCTTCTGCCACCAGAAAGCGATGCCGGTCGCCGCGAAGACCAGCGGCAGCAGGCCGGCGAGCGCCACCAGGATCTTCCAGATCCAGCCGAAGCCTTCGCCGGCATGGAGGGCGCGCTGCCAGGCAAGCGCGGTCTCGGCGGCGTTGAAGTCGCGCGGGTCGACGATGCGGTCGATGCCGTGCGTCCAGGGATCCACCACCACCGTGATCGCCGGCGCGCCATGGGCGGCGCGCGGTGGCTGGAGAGTGACGCGGAATGGCTGGTCCGGCCGCGCGGGCAGGAAGACGAAGCCGAGCCGCGCCGTCGGCACCGCCGTCCTCGCGAGGGCGATCGCGCCATCGACGGTCATCGGCGTCGCACCCTTGACCGGCTCGACGCGCGCGGAGATCAGCGACGCGCGGAAGTCGCGGACGGGGAGGACGCTGTCGACGGCCGTCCGGATCGCCGCCGGAAACGCCAGATAGACGCCGCTCGCGCTCACCACCAGCAAGACGGCGGCGCCCCAGATGCCGACCGCGGCGTGGAGATCGCGCTGCAGCAGCACGCCGCGCGCGCCGCGGCGCACCGAGAAGGCCCTGCGCCAGCGGCCGGGCCGCGGCCACCAGTTCACCAGGCCGGAGACGCCGAGCGCCAGCATGGCGACACCGAGCCAGCCGATGAGAGTGCGGCCGGTGCCGCCGGGAACGAGGGCACTGGCGTGCAGCGACGCAAGCCAGCGCAGGAAGCCGTCTCCCTCGGCGTCGGGGAAGGCCTGCAGCGTGACGGGATCGACGCGGATCCGGAGCGGCGAGGCGCCGGGCCCGGCGACCCCGCGCGAGGCCTGCGCCAGGCGCACGGTCGCGAGGCTCTCGCCCGCGGCGGGCGCGGCGTAGAAGACCGGCGCCAGGCCGGCGGGGCCGGCGGCGCGGGCCGCGGCGATGATCTCGGCGACCGGCCGCGCCTCTCCCGGCGTCGCGACGCGGTGGGCGAGGGGATCGAAGAGACCGCGGAGCTCGTCCTCGAAGACGAGAATGCTGCCGCTGAGACCGAGCAGCACCAGTGGCAGAGAGAGCAGCAGCCCGATCCAGAGATGGAGCCAGCCGATGGCGCGGCGCAGCCGGGTGGTCATGGCGTCACGCCTCGGCCCATTGCCGCAGCAGGTTGTGATAGACGTTGGTGAGCTGAACGAGCGCCGCCTGCTCGGGAACATCGCGCGCGAGCTGCTGGATCGCCTGGTCGAGATCGAAAAGGGTGGCGCGCTGGTGGTCGTGGCGCACCATGCTCTGGATCCAGAAGAACGAGGCGAGCCGGCGGCCGCTGGTCACCGGCCGCACCTGGTGCAGGCTGGTGCCGGGATAGAGCACCATGTCGCCGGCGGCGAGCTTCACCGGATGCGCGCCGTAAGTGTCCTCGATGGTAAGCTCGCCGCCCTCGTAATCCTCCGGCGCGCTGAGGAAGAGAGTGGCCGAGAGATCGGTGCGCACCCGATGCGGCGTGCCGGCGACCTGGCGGATCGCGGTGTCGACGTGAGTGCCGAAGGTCTGCCCGCCCTCGTAGCAGTTGAACATCGGCGGAAAGACCTTGAGCGGCAGCGCCGCCGACAGGAAGAGCGGATTGCGCTCGAGCCGCGCCACGATGAGATCGGCGGCCTCGCGCGCCGCCGGATGATTCTCCTGCGCCTGGATGTTGTCCTTGACACGGCGCGCCTGGTAGCCGGCGGTGACGCGGCCATCGGTCCATTCCGCCGCTTCCAGCAGCTGCCGGCACCGATCGACGTCGGCGGCGGTGAGAAGGCCTGGAACTCGCAGCAGCATGTCTAGAACTTGAAGTTGGTGGAGAACAGCGCCGACCGTCCGGCGCCCGGCACGATATGCGCGGGATGCACGAGGTCGATGTAGTTGGTGTCCGTCAGATTGTATAAATTCACCTGCACGTCGACGTTCGGCGTCAGGTGGTATTTCACCAGCGCATCGATCGTGTAGTAGCCCGGCACCGTCTCGAAGGGCGCGGTGTTGCGGGCGACGCGGCTCGAGACGTAGTTGAGGCCGCCGCCGACCTCGGTCCGCCAGGGCAGCTCGTAGGTGGTCCAGACGCTGAGCGTGTGCTTGGGCGTGTTGGTGAGCGGCGCGCCCGGCTGCGGCGTGGTGGCGACCGGCGACGCCTCGATCACCTTGCCGCGCATGAAGTTGTAGCCGGTGAAGACCTGCCACGCCTCGGTGATGCGGCCGACCGCCTCCAGCTCGAAGCCGTCCACGCGCTGATCGCCGCCGAGCGTATTGAGCAGGGGGTTATCGGGATCGGGGACGCGCGCGTTGGTCTTCTCGACGCGGTAGATGGCGCCGCGCAGCGACAGCCTCTCCTGGAAGAAGTCCCACTTGCTGCCCACCTCGTAGCTCTCGTTCTCCTCCGGCGCGATGTTGGCGTTGGCGCTGCTGAGCGAGAGCGTCTCGGCGGACGGGTTGAAGGAGGTGCCGTAGGCGAAATAGACGCTGCCGTTGCGCGCCGGCTTGTAGGTGAGCGCCGTCCGCCAGCTCGGCATCTGGTCGAGCCGGCTGAACGACGTGTTGGCGACCGCGTCGGCGAAGCTGGAATCGAAGCTGTCCCAGCGCACGCCGCCGGTCAGCTCCCACTGCTCGCCGATCTTCAGCGTGTCGATGAGATAGGTGCCGACGCTGGTGGCGCTGGTGGTCACCTGGGAGCGCACCGTCGAGGCGCCGGTGAACGGCTGCTCGGGGTTCGGCGACAGCAGGCTGGTGGTGGGAACGCCGGTGAGGGTGAAGCGCGTCGGATCCGAGGTCTCCTCGCCCACCTCGAAGCCCGCCACCACCGTGTGCTTCACGAAGCCGGTGTCGAACTTGACCGTCGCATCGGACTGGTTCTGAAGGAAGGTCTCGACGCTGTTGAGGGTGATCTCGTTGCGGGTGACCTGGATGCTGCTGAGCGGCGTCGCGGCGGTGACGGTCGTCGGGATCTGCGGCTCGGTGATGCGCGCCTTGCGGTCGTAGCGCGCATAGCGGAATTGGTCGCGCAGCGTGATCGCGTCGTTGAGGTCGTGCTCCAGCCTGCCGGTGAAGATGTTGGCGTTGGTGTCGAGATAGTCGCTGGTGAAGCCATAGAAATTGCTGCGGTCGACCGGCGCCGGCCTGCCGAGCAGGAAGGGCAAGCCGTAATCGGGCACGTCCTCCTCGGTCTGGTGGAAGAAGTTCAGGTTGAGCCGCGTCGGCGTGCCGAGGCCGAGGGCGACGGCCGGCGCCACGCCGTAGCGCTGGTATTCGCCGACATCGCGGTCGGCGACCTGGGAGTCATGCAGCATGGCGTCGAGACGGATGGCGGCGCCCTGCGCCAGCTCCGGGATCGGCTGGTTGACGTCGACGGTGGTTCGCTTGGTGTTGTCGGTGCCGAAGGAGACGCTGCCGGCCTGGAAGGGGTCGAGGCCGGGCTGCTTGCTCACCTGGTTGATGACGCCGCCGGTGGAGCCGCGGCCGAACAGGATCGAGGACGGCCCCTTCAGCACCTCGATGGCATCGAGATTGAAGGGATCGCGGTAGTAGCTGCCGAAATCGCGCATG
>DATKPX010000478.1:0-2969 GCA_035523855.1 Allostellaceae bacterium | reverse complement strand
CAGGCGCTTCTCGTGCGGCGCCTCGCCGTCGACGAAGGCGGTGCGCATGTGGCCGGTGCTGCGGTTGTTGACGTACTGGATCTGCCCGGGCTTGAACCGCAGGTCGACGGCGAGGCCGGGCGTCATCATCACCTGCTCCATCGCCTCCAGCGCCGCCTGGCCCTCGGCGTCTACCGCCTCGCCGCGGAGCGCGTAGCCGCCGTGGATCTCCAGCATCGCGAGCCGCGCGGTGAGCCGGTCGCCGTCATAGTCGAAGACCGGCGCCGCATGGGTGTCGGGCTCGCCGGCGAAGAACTCGCGGTGGCGGTCGTACCAGAAGGGCTGATAGAGCCGCGGCAGCAGGTTGCCGTGCTTCGCCAGCAGCTGGTTGTGCGCCGAGTAGAAGCTCATCACGCGGCTGGTGCCGCCTTCCCTGGACTGGCTGTGGCAGAGCAGCGCCACATAGTGCGGCGGCGTCTCGTTGTAGGAGTTGTCGTTGTGAAAGACGAGTTCGACGTTGGTGACCGTCGGCCGGATGCCGGAGCCGGGCTTCATCTGCGCGCCGGTGTCGCGCACCAGGAAGACCATGGTGCCGTCGATCTTCTGCGCCACCGGCCGCTCCAAGAGCGAGGAGAGCAGCCAGTAGAGCGCCGTCGCCTCCTCCTGCGTCATCTCCTCCACCGGCAGGCGGTCGAGCACGGCGAACATCGGCCCGTTCTCCAGCCGGTCGCGCACCTCGCCCATGAGCGCGCGGCAGGCGTCGAGCTCGAAATCCTCGGGCCGCCGCAGGAAGAGCGGCAGCGGATGGGCGCGGAGCGTCGCCAGCGCGCGATCGAGCTCCTTCCGGCAGGGGCCGGTGAGGGGGACGATCCAGGAATCCGGTGGGATGGTGGCGCCGGTCCAGGCCTTGGGCCCGGTCACGATCTCGGTCAGCATCGCAATTCCTCCCGCATGTTCTGGATTCCTAGCACCTTCTTTTATTCGCCGTCGCCCCGCCGATCGGGGAAGACAGGCGGATCGGCCCTTCGCCGCAGTCGCAGCATGGTTACTAACTGATTGATTTGATTTCCGGATCTCCGATACGCGGGCACTGCACCCCTGCCATGCGGCAAAAACCTATCGATCGATTGACATCTTCCGCGCTTGCTCATATAGGGACCCACCACCCTCGGGGATAGAACAGTCTTGAGCGACGCGAAGATCAGACAGCGAGCGGGCACCTATCAGCGCGGCGAGGATACGCGCCGGCGCATCCTCGATGTCGCCCTCGCCGCCTTCGCCGCCGACGGCTATGAGGGCGTCAGCACCCGCGCGCTGGCCGAGCAGGCCGGCATCAACCTGCCCGCCATCCAATATTACTTCGGCAGCAAGGAAGGCCTCTACCGCGCCGTCATCCAGTCGATCGCGCGCGACATCGAGGAGACGATGGCGCCGATCAACGCCCGCGTCCAGCAGGCGCTGGCCGGCGGCGAGGTGCCGCACCGGGAGCTGCTGACGCTGCTGCACCAGGTGCTCGACGCCTTCGTCTCGATGGTGAGCTGCGGCGAGAATCTGGAGAGCCGGCGCATGCTGTTCGCCCGCGCCGAGATCGAGCGCACGGCGGCGCTGGAGCTGCTGCACGAGACCGGGCGGCGCCACGTCTTCGAGCCCTGCGCCCAGCTGATCGCGCGCCTCATCGGCCAGCCGCTGGCCTCCGAGGAGGTGCTGCTGCGCACGCTGATGATCGTCGGCGAGGTCGTCATCTTCTGCAACAAGGGCGCGCGGCGCGAGCTCGGCGCCGGCGCGCTTTCCGAGGACCGCATCCTGGCGATCCAGGCGCTGGTCCGCGAGCACACCGCGGCGATCTTCCGCGCGAGGAAAGGCATCTCTCGATGAAGCAGCACATTGTATCGCCCGCGCTGCGGGCCCTCGCGCTCGCCGGCAGCGTCGCCGTTCCGGCGCTGCTGACCGGCTGCTCGGTGGGGCCGGACTTCCTGCGCCCGGCGGCGCCGGAGACGCCGAGCTATACGCCGGAGGCGACGCTGCCGGACACCACCGCCTCCAAGGTGCAGGCCGGCGAGGCGCAGCGCTTCGTCAGCGGCCAGGACATCCCCGGCCAGTGGTGGACCCTCTTCCACTCGGAGCCGCTGAACGCGCTCATCGACCAGGCGCTGAAGACCAACCCCGACCTGCAGGCGGCGCAGGCGGCGCTGCGGCAGACCCAGGAGCTGGCGGCGGCGAGCCGCGGCCCGCTCTTCCCGCAGGTCGATGCCCAGTACAACGTCACCCGGCAGAAGATCTCCGGCGCCTCCTTCGGCCAGGCCGGCCTCAACCCGATCTTCACCCTCAGCACGGCGCAGGTGAGCGTCTCCTACCTGGTCGACATCTGGGGTCAGACGCGCCGGCAGATCGAGTCCGCGGAAGCGCAGGCCGAGCAGCAGCAGTTCCAGCTCGAGGCCACATACCTGACGCTCACCTCCAACGTGGTGAACGCGGCGATACAGGAGGCCTCGCTGCGCGCGCAGATCGTCGCCACCGAGGACATCATCAGCGCCGAGACCCAGCAGCTCAACCTGCTGCAGCGCCAGTTCGACCTCGGCGGCGCCTCCAAGGCGGCGGTGCTGGCGCAGGCGGCGACCTTGGCGCAGGCGAAGGCCGGCCTGCCGGTGCTGCAGAAGCAGCTCGCTCAGCAGCGCAACCTGCTGGCGGTGCTGGCCGGCCGCTTCCCGAGCGAGGAGCCGAGCCAGAAGTTCGAGCTCGCCAGCATGCAGCTGCCGCAGGACCTGCCGCTGAGCCTGCCCTCGAAGCTGGTGGAGCAGCGGCCGGACATCCGCGCCGCCGAATCGGCGATGCACGCGGCGAGCGCCCAAGTCGGCGTCGCCACCGCCAACATGCTGCCGCAGATCACCCTCACCGGCAGCTTCGGCGACTACAACACCGCGATCTCGCACCTGCTCGATCCCGCCAGCAACGTCTGGAGCCTGGGCGCCGGCATCACCCAGCCGATCTTC
>DATKPX010000477.1:0-8935 GCA_035523855.1 Allostellaceae bacterium | reverse complement strand
CGGCCTGGGAGAGGAGATCGGCGGCGATCCAGGCGGGATCGTTGTCGCCGTCGGCAATCACTAGGATCTCCGAGGGACCGGCGATCATGTCGATGCCGACGGCGCCGAAGACCTGGCGCTTCGCCGCCGCGACGTATGCATTGCCCGGCCCGACGATCTTATCGACGGCGGGCACCGTCCCGGTGCCGTAGGCAAGCGCCGCCACCGCCTGGGCGCCGCCGATGCGGAATATCTCGGTGACGCCGCCGCGCTTCGCCGCCGCCAGCACCAGCGGGTTGAGCTTGCCTTCCGGCGCCGGCACCACCATCACCACGCGCTCGACGCCGGCGACCGCGGCGGGGATCGCGTTCATCAGCACCGAGGAGGGATATGCCGCGAGGCCGCCCGGCACGTAGATGCCGACTGCCGCGAGCGGGCGCCAGCGCGCCCCGAGCCGCACGCCGGCGGCATCGGTGAAGTCGAGATCCTGCGGGACGAGCCGCCGGTGATAAGCCTCGATGCGCTCCGCCGCCAGGTCGAGGGCGGCGAGCGTCTCGCGGGAGCATTGCGCCACCGCCGTCTCGACCTCCGCCGCGCTCACCCGCATCGGCGTGACCGTCAGATCCAGCCGGTCGAAGCGGCGCGTGAGATCGCTCAGCGCCGCGTCGCCGCGCGCGCGGACATCGGCAATGATCTCCTTCACCGCCGCATCGACATCGGCGGCGGTCTCGCGCTTGTCGTCGAGGAGTCGCGCGAAATCGCGCTCGAAGCCCGCCGCCGCGCTGTCGAGCCTAAGCGGCATCGGCCGCCTCGCGGAAGCGGTCGATCCAGCCGCGAATCTGTTGCGGCCGCGTCTTCAGCGCGGCGCGGTTGACGATGAGGCGCGAGGTGATGTCGGCGATGCGCTCGATCTCGACCAGACCGTTCGCTTTCAGGGTGGCGCCGGTCTGCACGAGATCGACGATGCGCCGGCAGAGGCCGAGCTGCGGCGCCAGCTCCAGAGCGCCGTTGAGCTTGATGCACTCTGCCTGCACGCCGCGCGCCGCGAAGTGGCGTCTGGTGATCTCCGGATATTTGGTGGCGACGCGAAGCCGGCTCCAGCGGCTGGGATCGTCGCGCCCTACCAGCTCCTGGGGCGCCGCCACCATCAGGCGGCAGCGGCCGACCCTAAGGTCGAGCGGCGCATAGATCTCGTTGTACTCGAACTCCAGCAGCACGTCGTTGCCGGCAACGCCGAGATGGGCGGCGCCATGGGCGACGAAGGTGGCGACGTCGAAGTTCCGCACCCGCACCACATCCAGGCTCGGGTCGTTGGTCGTGAAGCGCAGCTTCCGCGATTCTTCATCGGCGAATTCCGGCTCCATCTCGATGCCGGCGCGCTTCATCAGCGACGTCACCTCGCCGAGGATGCGCCCCTTGGGCAGCGCCAGCACCAGCGTCTCGTTGTCGCGCACGACGAAATCTCCAGAAGCAGGCCTATCGACACATTTGTGTCATCTCGCCCCAACGGCTTCGCGTCCTTCGACCCGGCGCTTTCGCGCCGGCTCAGGATGAGGAGCCGGTGGCACATGGCAGTAAGGGTCTACCTCATCCTGAGCCGCCGCCACAAGGCGGCGAGTCGAAGGACGCAGGCTACCGGCCCGGAACCCGAAAAGCTTAATTTCCCAGGGGATGCTGCGGCCGCCAGCGGGTCGGCCAGGATTCGCTGAGGTCGTCCAGATGGCAGATGATCTCGCCGGCCTCGAGCCGGATCGAGGCCTCGCCGGCGAAATCGAGCTGCAGCCCGCCGGGCACCGACCGGATCGCCAGCAGCACCAGGATGCGGTCGCGGTCGGCGAGGCTGAAGCCGCGGCGCTTCACCGCGGTGATGCCGCTGATGCTGAGGCCGGCATGGCGCCGCTCGAAGTTCTTGCGCGGTCCGTCGATCGGCGGCTCCCAGCGGAAGCGGTTGGCGACCAGCACGAAGCGCTGCTCATCCGGGACATAGGCCATCTCGGAGACCGAGATCAGCGCGTCCTGCAGCACCATGGAGAGGACCGCCAGATCCTCGTCATCACGGGCCATGAGGCGCAGCGCATCGGCAACGCGTTCAGCCATCGCTGGAGATGCGCTCGATGTTGGCGCCGCAGGCGGAAAGCTTCTCCTCCAGCCGCTCGTAGCCGCGGTCGAGGTGGTAGATGCGGTTGACGATGGTCTCGCCCGAGGCGGCGAGGCCCGCCAGCACCAGCGACACCGAGGCGCGGAGGTCGGTCGCCATGACCGGCGCGCCGGCGAGCCGCGAGACGCCGCGCACCATCGCCGAGGCGCCGTGCACGTTGATGTTGGCGCCCATGCGGCAGAGCTCGGGCACGTGCATGAATCGGTTCTCGAAGATGGTCTCGGTGATCATCGCCGCGCCCTCCGCGGTGGTCATCAGCGCCATCATCTGCGCCTGGAGGTCGGTCGGGAAGCCGGGGAACGGCTCCGTCATCACATCGACGCCGGAGATGCGGCCGTTCTTGCGCTCGATCAGCAGCCCCTTCTCGGTCTTGCTGACCTTGACGCCGGCGCCCTCGAGCACGCGGATCACGGCGGTGAGCTGGTCCTCCTCGGCGCCCTCGAGCTCGACCGAGCCGCCGGCGATCGCCGCCGCCATCATATAGGTGCCGGTCTCGATGCGGTCCGGAATCACCCGGTGGGTGGCGCTGTGCAGCCGCTTCACGCCGCGGATGCGGATGCGGTCGGTGCCGGCGCCCTCGATCTCGGCGCCCATGGCGGAGAGGCAGCGGGCGAGATCGGCGATCTCCGGCTCGCGCGCCGCATTGACCAGGGTGGTCTCGCCCTCGGCGAGGCTCGCAGCCATCAGCAGGTTCTCGGTGGCGCCCACGGATACGGTCGGGAAGACGACCTCCGCCCCCTTCAAGCCCTGGGGCGCCTTTGCCTCGATGTAACCCTGGGCCAGCGTCACGGTTGCACCGAGGCGCTCCAGCCCCTTGAGGTGGAGATCGACCGGCCGGGTGCCGATGGCGCAGCCGCCCGGCAGCGACACCCGCGCCTCGCCGGCCCGCGCCACCAGCGGCCCCAGCACGAGCACCGAGGCGCGCATCTTGCGCACGAGGTCGTAGGGCGCGGTGGTGGAGGTCACGCGCCTGGCCGAGAGGGTCATCCGGTGCCCGGACTCGCTCGCGCCCTCGGCGCCGCTCAGCGTGACGGAGACGCCGTGCTGCACCAGGAGATGCGCCATGGTGTCGATGTCGGCGAGGCGCGGCAGGCTGGTCAGGGTCAGCGGCTCGTCGGTGAGCAGGCTCGCGGTCAGCAGGGGAAGGGCGGCGTTCTTGGCGCCACCGATGCGGATCTTGCCTTCGAGCGGCCGGCCGCCGCGGATGCGGATCTTGTCCATTGCTGTCTGGAAACCCCTTCTGGTCCGGCTCCTGGGGAAACGATAGGTCCGGCCGGACGGTTTTCTACCCGGCGATTATGGCGAAATTCGCTACAGCCTCGGCAGGGTCACGCCGCGCTGGCGCATGTACTTGCCCTTGCGGTCGGCATAGGAGGTCTCGCAGGGCTGCTCGCCCTGGAAGAAGAGGAACTGGCAAATGCCCTCGCCGGCATAGATCCGCGCCGGCAGCGGCGTCGTGTTGGAGATCTCGATGGTGACATGGCCTTCCCATTCCGGCTCCAGCGGGGTCACGTTAACGATGATGCCGCAGCGGGCGTAGGTGGACTTGCCGAGGCAGATCACCAGCACGTCGCGCGGCACCCGGAAGTACTCCATGGTGCTGGCGAGGGCGAAGCTGTTCGGCGGCACGATGCAGACATCCGCCTCGCGGTCGACGAAGCTCTTATCGGAGAAGGATTTGGGATCGACCACCGCGCTGTCGACATTGGTGAAGATCTTGAACTGCCGGCCGACCCGCGCGTCGTAGCCGTAGGAGGAGAGCCCGTAGGAGATCACGCCCTCGCGGGTCTGCTTCTCGACGAAGGGCTCGATCATCCCGCGCGTGGTCGCGGCCTCGCGGATCCAGCGGTCGGACAAGATCGGCATCGGCATGAGCCTCGCGGCGGTTGGAAGGGGGTCGGGCCGTTGTAAGGGAAACGCCACCCCGGCTCAAGCGGCGCGCCGGGCCCGGTTTCAGGGCGCTTTTCGCGCCGGCGGATCCGTGGAGCCGACGCCTGCCGCCGGCGCCGCGCGGTCGCGCGCCTGGGCCTTGCGCCGGCGCAGGTTCTCCCGGAGGGCGGCGGCGAGTCGCTCCTCGCGGAGCGTGGTGGCCCGCTTGCCGGCGGTGCTCTGCTCCGGCTTCCGCTTGTCATCGGTCATCGCCCCAAGCTGGTCGGGGGGCGCGACACGGTCAAGGGGGGTGGCGCTACTGCCCGCCGCTGGTGAACTTGACGCGGATGTCGGAGGGATTCTCGTCGGCGCCGGTCTGGGCGCCCACATCGGGCGCATCGAGGTGCAGATACCAGCCGGCGTCGGCGGTCACCGGCGCCTCCGGCCGGGAGAGCGGCCAGGCCAGCGCCAGCCCGCCGAGCAGCAGGAGAAGCAGCGTCAGCAGCGCGCGCCGGGAGACGCGCGCGGTCGACGGGCGCAGGTCCTCCCAGCTGGTGAGATCGAGGAAATGGGCGTAGGAGCCGATCATCAAGCCGCCCAGCAGGATGGTGACCGCCGCCGAGACATAGATCCCCTCGCCCGCCGGCAGGGCCGGCAGCAGACGGCCGGCGAGCACCAGCAGCGCCGCCATGGCGAGCAGGCTCAGCAACAGCACCAGGCGCGTGGTACGCATCGGAGACACGGGGCAAAGCTCCAGGCTGCGATGGCATGCAGCTTGCGCCTCTGCCCCTTAAAGAAACTCAAATCGATGACAGCAGCCGTCCGGGATTTGCCGAAAATGCGCCACGTCCTGCCGCGCATGCCGGGCGGTCCCTTCGGCGAGGCGCAGCGGATCGGAAGCAAAATGCGCGGTCCGGCTGACGCCTTGCCAAGGGGGAGACCGTCGTGTATTGGCTCCGCCACGCGCCACCCCGATGCTGCCGTAGCTCAGTGGTAGAGCACGTCCTTGGTAAGGACGGGGTCGAGTGTTCAATTCACTCCGGCAGCACCATTCCTCTCCCGGCGACGGCTTGCCGCCCGGACAGCGCCCAAAGAAAAAGGGCCGCGCGTGGAACGCGCGGCCTGAGTTTCAGGGAGGAAAAGCCCGAAGGACTTACGGGGTACGCTCTAGGCGAGCGCAGCCCGCACGCTAAGACTACTTCTCCATGCGTCAAGGAATGGTTAACGGGAGTTAGCCCCCTGTAAGCTCTTGTTGGTCATAGGCTTCCCGGTTTATCCACCGTTCGTGTTAGGTTTCGCTTAGGCAGCAATGCTAAACTACCTACACGCGTACATCCTCGACTCCGGCCTCGGTCATGAATCAGACGCCTCGCCGCCTCAGTGACAAGCTCCTCAACGCCTTCGATCACGCCTGCGAGCAGGGGCAGGTCGATGTCGCGGAGATCGTCCTCCACGCGCTCGAACTGGTGCTGACCAAGGAGGTGAGCGCCGGTTTCGCCGATCGTCGCAAGCACATGGAGCCGGCGGTGGAGGCCTTCGGACGCCTGAAGGCGCTCAAGGAGAAGGTCGTCACGCACCCGAAGAACGGGAACTGAGGGCGCCGCCCCGGCGCCGCGTCTCAGGCGGCGCCCAGCTGGTCGAAGTAATCGTTCACCGAGCGGGCGATGCTGGTCGCCAGCTTGCGCTGATAGGGCGTCATGTTGAGCAGCCGCTCCTCCTCGCGATTGGAGAGGCAGCCGATCTCCACCAGCGCCGACGGAATATCCGGCGCCTTCAGCACGGCAAAGCCGGCGGAGCGATGGCTGTTGGTGAGCAGCGGCACCGAGCGGCCGAGCTCGCCCACCAGCTTGCGCGCCAGCGTGATCGAGAGGTTGTTGGTCTGGCGCCGCGCCAGATCGAGGAGGATGTTGCTGACCTCCGGCGCATGGCGCGAGAGATCGATGCCGGCGATGAGGTCGGCCTTGTTCTCGCGCTGCGCCAGTGCCGCCGCCTCGGCATCGGAGGCGCGCTCGGAGAGGGTGAAGACCGAAGCGCCGCGCACCGATGAGTTCGGAATCGCATCGGCATGGATCGAGAGGAAGAGGTCGCCGTGCGCCTGCCGCGCGCGGGCGACGCGATCCTCCAGCGAGATGAACTCGTCGTCGTCGCGGGTGAGCTGCACGCGGTAGCGCTTGCTCGCCTCCAGCAGCACCGCCACCTCCGTCGCGGTGGCGAGCGCGATCTCCTTCTCGTAGCTGCCGCCGGTGCCGATGCAGCCGGGATCGACGCCGCCATGGCCGGGATCGAGAACGACGATCCGCTTTGCCGGCACCTTGGCGGAGGCCGCCGCGGCGAAGCTGCCGGGCGCCCAGGCGGCAGCGCCCGTGGCGGCCGAGATCCGGCCGATCCACTTCAGAACTCCGCGCCTGGTTACCTCACGTTGCATTCTTCTTCCGTCTCGACAACGCCCCCGCGCAGCGGGCGGAACTCAGGAGCTTGGTATTCGGGACCCACGCATCGCTTTAGCAATACGCCATATCTCATTGGTCGATCAAGATAAATTTTCATTCATCCGCGAGATTCGGGCGGGTCCGGACTCGGCCGGCTTGCCCAAACCCTTGCTCCGCCGCTAAGAACGGGGCCGCCGCGGGGATTGATCCGCCGCCCGCCACGGGAACTTCCCATGTCATCCCCGACCGACGCCCCGCCGATGATACGCGCGCGCGAGCCCGCCAGCGAGGCGACGATGGTGCGCGGCATCGGCTTCATGCTGCTGGCGGTGGTGGTGTTCAGCACCATGGACGCCCTCGTCAAATGGCTGTCGGCCACCTATCCGGTGATGGAGCTGGTGTTCTTCCGCTCGCTCTTCGCCTTCGTGCCGCTGCTGCCGGCGATCATCCGGAGCGGCGGCGCCGCGATCCGCACGCGGCGGCCGTTCGGCCAGGCGGGCCGTGCGCTGGTCGGCCTCGTCTCCATGGTGGGCTTCTTCTGGTGCTACGGCAGCATGCCGCTCGCCGACGTCTTCGGCATCGCGTTTGCTGCGCCGCTCTTCGTCACCGCGCTCTCGGTGCCGCTCCTGGGCGAGCGCGTCGGCATCCGCCGCTGGAGCGCGGTCAGCGTCGGCTTCGTCGGCGTGCTCGTCATGGTGCGGCCCGATTCGGGAATCATCGACTGGTCGGCCTGGGTCGCGCTGTTCTCGACGCTGCTCTACGCGTTCGCGCTCATCTTTCTGCGCGTTCTCGGCAAGAGCGAGACCACCACCAGCATCGTCTTCTACGTGACGCTCACCACCACCGTCGCCAGCGCGATGGCGCTGCCATTCCAGTGGGTGGCGCCGACGCCGCTCGACTGGGTGCTGCTGGTGGTGGTGGGCATCCTCGGCGGCACCGGACAGCTCTGCGTCACCCGCGCCTTCCGCCTGGCGCCCGCCGCGGTGGTGGCGCCCTTCGACTACACCGCCCTCGTCTATGTCGGCATCATCGGCTATGCGGTCTGGGGCGACGTGCCGACGATCGCTTTCCTCGGCGGCGCGGCCATCGTGATCGCCAGCGGCCTCTACATTCTCTACCGCGAGACCAAGCTCGCCCGTGTCGCCGTCCAACAGGCGTGAGACTCAGGCGCGGACGTCGATCACCACGCGGCCGCGAATGCCGCCCTTGAGGATCTTTCCCGCGAGATCGGGGAGCGCCGAGAGCGGCTGCACCTCGGTCAGCGCGTCGAGCTTCTCCATCGGCAGATCGCCGACGATCCGCGCCCAGGCCGCCTCGCGGCGGGGCTTCGGGCACATCACGGAATCGATGCCGAGCAGGTTGACGCCGCGCAGCAGGAAGGGAATGACCGTGGTCGGCAGGTCGTTGCCGCCGGCGAGCCCGCAGGCGGCGACGCTGGCGCCGTATTTGAGCTGGGTGAGGACGGAGGCGAGCGTGGTGCTGCCGACCGCGTCGACGGCGCCCGCCCAGCGCTCGCTGTCGAGCGGCCGCTGCGGCGGCTTCGCCAGGATCGCGCGCTCGACGATGGCAGCAGCACCGAGGCTCTTCAGGTAGTCCGCCGTCTCCGCGCGACCGGTCGAGGCCGCGACAGCGTGGCCAAGCTTCGCCAGGATCGCGACCGCGACGCTGCCGACGCCGCCGGCGGCGCCGGTCACCAGCACCTCGCCGGCGCCGGGCTTGAGCCCGTGCTCCTCAAGGGCCATCACGGCCAGCATCGCGGTAAAGCCTGCTGTGCCGACCGCCATGGCACGCCTCGCGGTGAGGCCCGGCGGCAGCTTCACCAGCTGCGAGGCCTTGACCCGCGCCTTCTCGCCAAAGCCGCCCCACTGCACCTCGCCGACGCGCCAGCCCGTCAGCAGCACCGCATCGCCGGGCTTGTAGTCCGGCGCCGTAGAGCTCGCGACCTTGCCGGCGAAATCGATGCCCGGCACATGCGGATAATTCCGCACCAGACGACCGAGCCCGTTCAGGATGAGGCCGTCCTTGTAATTGAGCGTCGAATACTCGACGTCGACGGTGACGTCGCCCGCCGGCAGCGCGCTTTCCTCGACGCGCTCGATCTTGCCGCTCACCTTGCCGTCGGCCTCGCGCAGCACCCAAGCGCGGAACTCGGTCATGAATTTTCTCCCATTCTTTTTTTCCGCCGTCGGCGAGCCGCCACACCAACCCTCGCCAACGGCGTAAGCGTTACCGCAGCGGCTCAAGGATGCTCACGTAGTTCGCGACCGCCGCACCGCCCATGTTGAAGACGCCGGCGAGCTCGGCACCGGGCACCTGGATGGCACCGGCGGTGTTGGTGAGCTGCTGCGCCGCCAGCACATGCATGGAGACGCCGGTGGCGCCGATCGGATGGCCCTTGGACTTGAGGCCGCCCGAGGGATTGATCGGCAGCTTGCCGGATTTCTCCGTCCAGCCCTCCTCGATCGCGCGCGCGCCCTCGCCCCTCGGCGTCAGGCCCATC
>DATKPX010000476.1:0-10350 GCA_035523855.1 Allostellaceae bacterium | reverse complement strand
GCCGCTCCCCATGGGCCCACCCTTTCCTTCCTCTCAACAACGTGGCGCCGCAACGGGTTCCCCTTTCCCGCCACAAACCTTAAACCCCTAAACTCACCTTCAATACCCCCTAAACCCTCCTTCAGCGTGTGTTTGTTGCGCCGCAGAACACCGGTCTGCATGAAATCGCAGGTTTAGATAGATCGCGCGAGAAAACTACCAACTGGTGGCGTCACCAATTCCGCTTCGCAACTCGGTTACCGGGACGTGGCGCCCAAAGGAGACACAACAGGCGCTCGTAAGAAAAATCTGTCGTAAAAGCCGCAGGACAAGGAACCAGAGGGCGCCGAGACAGTTTTTGGTCATGCCGCGTCCATTTCGGGTCCCGCCTCTACCTGCGGGCGTGTGGTGGGCGGCGCAACGGAGCCGGCAGTTACTCTTCAAGCGATAGGTCGCCCATGAGCCAAGGTTCGAGCCCTCCCTCCAACTCCCCTTCCTATGACCGCGAGGCCATCAGCGAAGGCGATCGGGTCGACGGTACGGCGGCGACCGGCCACGCGGCGCCTTCGCCGCCGGATACGGTGGATCCCCTCACCCGGCAGCTGCGCCAGATGTACGGCGCCATCGCCGAGGAGCCGATCCCGGCGGAGATCGAAGCGCTGCTCAACCGCCTCAAGGGCCACTGACCTCGAGGGCCACCGCGAGGAAGCGCCGCCGTCGGGCCGGTGAGGAGCAAGGCAATCGCGCCCCTGCGCCGAGAGGATGAGCGGGGAATGCTGCCGACACTGCCGAAAAACCGGACACCTGCCACCACGGCATCTTAGCGCGCAGCGATTGCTCTTCGATGACGCGCTGCTCGGATGGGCCGCGTGCGGCGCGCCTTTGCTTCGCAAGCGGAATCTGCGGCCATTGCCGTGACCAATGAGAGCCCGGCAGCCCGGGTTTTGTCACGTTCCGGCGCCACATGTCGCGTTCATGCCACCGGCGAGAAATTAGACTCTCCTCCATGTTCGAGCCGCCGAGGGCTCGTTGCAAGGAGGAAGAAGGACATGAGCTCACTCTCGCAAGCGCTGAAGACCACCGTCCCGGGCCTGCGCCGCTACGCCGCGGCGCTCACGGGCGATCGGACCGCTGGCGACCGCTATATCCGCGTCACCCTCGAGACCCTGGCTCAGGAGCCCTGGCGCATCCACATCGCGGGCGACGTGCGCTTCCAGCTCTATCGACTCTTCCATGAGGTGCTGCACATCTTCAACACCGCCAGCGAGCCGGAGGAGGAGGTCGTCTCCATCGCCGCCGGCTGGCAGCTGCGGCAGAATCTGGCGGACCTGGCGCTGCTCGACCGCGAGCTGCTGTTGCTGGTGCTGCTCGAGGGCTTCTCCCTGAAGCAGGCGGCGATCCTGCTCAATATGCGCGTGCCCGAGGCGATGCAGCGCCTCGCCAAGGCCCGCGCGCAGCTCCGCCGCGGCGCGGATCAGCAGCGTTACGCCCACCAGCACACGGCAGCCTGAGCGGCTGATCCATGCGCCCCTTTCGCTTCCTTGCAGTGGCGGCAGCGGCGGGCAGTCTCGCGGCATGCGCGGCGCCCGCCACCGGCCCCGGCGGCAACGGATCGGCCGCGCTGCAGCCGGCATCGGCACCGGCATCGCGCTACAGCGAGGAGGGCCTCGCTTCCTGGTACGGGCCGGAGTGGAACGGCCGCAAGACCGCAAGCGGCGAGCGGTTCGATACTCAGGCGATGACCGCCGCTCACCCAAGCCTGCCGCTGGGCACCGTCGTGCGGGTGACCAATCTCGAGAACGGCCGCACCGCCAAGGTGCGGATCAACGATCGCGGTCCCAATGTCAGCGACGACAAGCGGCGCATCCTCGACCTTACCGCCCATGCGGCCACCGTCCTCGGCATGAAGAAGGACGGGGTGGCGATGGTGCGGATCGAGGAAGTGACCTCCACCACCGAGACGGACGCCGCCGAGACCGAGAACTGATCGCCCGCCGCGGATCGGGCACGGGTGAGCCGGCTAGCTCTCTTCAGCCGATATAGTTCTTGATCGTGCGCTCGCTGCGCGGCTGCGCCTCGTCGGGGTTCTGGCCCGCGGCCCGCTTCGCCCGCCGCTGCCGCAGCAGGTCCCAGCACTGGTCGAGGGCGGTGCCGATCTGCAGCAGCCGCTGGCGGTCGGCGTCGGTGGCGGTGCCGTGCGATTCACGCTCGAACAGCTCGTGCTCCTCGCGCGCGAGCGTGTCGATGTGCGTCGAAATATCCTGATCCTTCACGGCGCTCCTCCTCTCTCCCGGCATCTGCGGAGAGCAATATAGCGCGCGCCGCTCCCGGCGGCATCAGCCGAAGAAGGAAACGCCGTGGCTGCCGGCGACGGCGCCGAAGACGGTGATGAGACTGAGGATCAGCAGCAGCCAGTGCAATCCCCGGATCAGCGCGAAGGTCGGACCGGGCGCCCTGAGCGCCCGCGCCCGCAGCCAGCGCTCGAGAAAGAGCGGCTCGGCGACGAAGAGCATCAGCGCGAAGATCGTCCACACCGCCACCATCGCGTCGAGCCACCAGTAGTCCGCGGACAGGAAGCTCGACCAGAGATCGAGCCGCGCCACCATGTAGAGGCCGCTCGCGCCGGCCAGCAGCACCGAGATCCGCGCCTGCCAGGCGAAGCGCCGCTCGATCGCGTCGAAGAAGGCAAGCCGTGCCGCCGTGCTGCCGCGCCGCACCGCAGCGGGCAGCACCACGGTGGTCACCATGCCGACCCCGCCGATCCAGAGCACCACCGCCAGGACATGGACGGCACGGGCGATGGCGACATCATCCATTCGCGCGGCCCCGGCGGCGCGTGCGCGGCGCCGCGCGGGAAAGACCCGCCGCCATCGCTTGCTCCGGCCCGTCGATCAGCGGATCGGGCCTGCAGGCAGCAGCGAGCTGCGCGGCATTGCGGATCAGGATCATCTCGCCGCGCACCGATATGCCCTGCTTCTGAAGCATCGAAAGGGCGCGCGAGAAGCTCTCGCGGGTGATGCCGAGCTCGGACGCGATCAGGTTCTTCTCGTAAGGCAGCTTCGCGCGGTCCGGCGTGCCCTGGCGAGCCGAGAGCGCGAGAATGTAGCAGCCGACGCGCTCGGTCGAGCTGCGCAGCTTCAGATTCTTGATCTGTCGCACCAGGCGGCGGAACTGGCCGGCGAGGCTGGCGATCACCGCCTCCGCCAGCGCGGGCTCGCGCTGCACGGCGGCGCGGAAGGTCGCCGCGTGAATCATCAGGAAGCGCGACGCCTCCGGCACGCGCGCCTGCATGAGATAGGGCGCTCCCGTCATCACCGCCGCGGGAATGATCAGGTCCGAGCGCTCGACCACCTCGATCAGCACCTCATCCCCCTCGGAGGAGCGGCCGAAGAGATGCGCCGAGCCCGACACCACCACGTGCTGGAACGTCGGCAGCTCGCCCTGCTCGAAGAGCACGGTGCCGGCGGCGACGCTGTGCAGGACGGCACTCTCCAGCAGCTCCGCCCGGTGCGCGGCGGAGACCACCTTGAGCAGCGGCAGGCTCGCCACCGTCGCCTCATGCTCCTTCCCGATACCAGCCGCCAAGAGACCCCCTCTAATTTGCGCACGCCGCGGATGGTGCTCGCGGGCTTATTTTGATAAATATCACACCGAGTGAGGATCCATATCAATGACGACCCCCGGCCGGCGCGCTTGTTTTCCGCCCAGTGATGTAGCTCTCTTCGCGCGTGGACCAGGGCTGTCGCGGAACGACGAGGCATCGAGACATCGGCCAAGCGCGAAGCCGCGGGCAGCTTCCGCTGAGCACGGTGGCATTCGCCGCCGGCTTCGCGGCGGGAGGCGCGCGGCGATGACACCGCTGCCGCAACGGCGATAGACTCGCGCTCCGAGATCACCGGGGCATGCCGACATTCCTGAGCCAGGGCTTCCGCCCGTTCTTTCTCGCCGCCGGCATCTGGGCGGCGGCGGCGCTCGCCGTCTGGATCGCGGTGCTGACCGCGGGCCTCGAGCTGCCGAGCCGCTTCGACGCCCTCGCCTGGCACGTCCATGAGATGCTGTTCGGCTTCGTGATGGCGGCGGCGGCGGGATTCCTGCTCACCGCGGTGCCGAACTGGACCCAGCGGCTGCCGGTGAGCGGCGCGCCGCTGGCGGCGCTGGCGACGCTCTGGCTGCTCGGTCGGCTCGTCTGCCTGGTCTCGGCGCTGCTGCCGGCCTGGCTGGTGGCGATGGCGGACCTCGCCTTTCCCGCCGCCTTCGTCGCGGTGGTGGCGAGGGAGATCGTCGCCGGGCGGAACTGGCGGAACCTGCCGATGACCGCGCCGGTCGCGCTGCTCGGCATCGCCAATCTGCTCATGCATCTCGAATCCTTCGGCATCGACGTGCCGGAAGGTCTCGGCTGGCGGCTGGGCGTCGCCGGCATCATCGTGCTGATCTCGGTGGTCGGCGGACGCATCGTGCCGAGCTTCACCCGGAACTGGCTGGCGAAACGGCCAGGCGCCGCCTTGCCGGGGCGCGCGAACTGGATAGACCGCGTCTCCCTCGGCCTCCTTCATGCAGGATTGTTCGCCTGGGCCGGCTGGCCGGAATTTTATCCCGCCGGCTGGCTGCTGATCGGCGGCGCCCTGCTCAACGGCGCCCGGCTGCTGCGCTGGCGCGGCGGCGCCACGCTGGCCGAGCCGCTGCTCTTCATCCTGCATGTGGGCTATGGCTGGCTGGTGCTGGGAGCGCTGCTGCTCGGGCTCTCGGTGCTCACCGAGAGCGTGCCGGACGCCGCCGCCATCCACGCCCTTACCGCCGGCTCCATCGGCACCATGACCCTGGCGGTGATGACGCGGGCGACCCGCGGCCATACCGGCCGCGCGCTGACCGCGGACGGTGTCACCATCGCCATCTTCGCGCTGGTCAACGCGGCGGCGGTCTTCCGCATCGCCGCCGCCTTCAGCGAGGACCAAACCCTGCCGCTCCTCGGCGCCGCCGCGGCGTTCTGGATCGCCGGCTTCGGCCTCTTCTCGCTCGCCTACGGCCCCGCCCTGCTGCTGCCGGCCCGCCGCTAGAGCGCGTTCCGACTAGATAGAATCGGAACGCGCTCTAAGTTTGTTGGTTTTGTCGCATTTTCTGCGCCGAACCGGTTTCCACCTCGGCGGAAAATGCTCTAGCGACTCGCAGAGCAGGCGCCAGCTTCCAAGCTCGCGATGCGGCGGCAGCCCGCTGCCGCCCTGGCGAAACCACGCCGAATCAAGCAACCGACTGCCACCGGCAGCAATTCCATCCGAGAGAGGTTGCCCGGATCCCGACATATTGAGGCGGCGACACAAAAAAAGGAGTGCGCGATGTCCATCAGTCGCCGGGACTTGCTGACGGGAACCGCGCTGAGCCTGACCTTCTCCCTCGCCGCCGCCAATGCCCGCACCGTCGCCGGCGCGCTTCCCTGGGAGCCCGAAGCGGCCATTCCGCCGCCGCGCGTGGAGCCCGGCCCTTGGCAGTTCTTCACCGCCGATGAGGCCGCTGCCGTCGAGGCGATCGCCGACCGGCTGATCCCGCCGGATCCGGAGACGCCCGGCGGCAAGGATGCCGGCTGCGCCGTCTTCATCGACCGCCAGCTCGCCGGGCCCTATGGCTCCGCCCGCGCGCTCTATATGCGCCCGCCCTTCCGCGAAGGCACGCCGCAGCAGGGCCAGCAGTCGCCGCTGACGCCGGCGATGCGCTATCGCCAGGGGCTGGCGGCGCTCGACAAGTACTGCCGCCAGGCCTTCGGCGGCAAAGCCTTCGCCCAGCTGCCCGACGAGCAGAAGGACAAGGTGCTGACGGGCATGCAGAAGGGCCCGATCGCCTTCGAAGGGGCGAGCGCCGCAGCGCTCTTCGAGCAGCTTCTCAACAACACCCGCGAGGGCTTCTTCGCCGATCCCACCTATGGCGGCAACCGCAACATGGTCGGCTGGAAGATGATCGGCTTCCCCGGCGCCCGCTACGACTATCGCGACTGGGTCGATCGCCACAACGAGCGCTATCCGCTGCCGCCCGTCGGCATCGGCGGCACACGCGCCTGACGGCTACCCGTTCTCTTCGACAGGATTGCACTCCATGACTCGCAGACTGCCCTCGACCGACGCGGTCATCATCGGTCTCGGCTGGACCGGCTCCATCCTCGCCGAGGCGCTCACCCGCGCCGGCCTCAACGTGGTGGCGATCGAGCGCGGCCCCTGGCGCGACACCGCGACGGATTTCCCGACGACCTATGCGCAGGACGAGCTGCGCTATCACATCCGCCACGATCTCTTCCTGCGCCCGAGGCAGGAGACCTTCACCTTCCGCCACAACGCCAACGAGACCGCGCTGCCGATGCGCGCCTGGGGCTCCTTCATGCCGCCCAACGGCGTGGGCGGCGGCGGCGTGCACTGGAACGCCGAGACCTGGCGCTTCCTGCCCGCGGATTTCCAGATGCGCTCCCACAACATCGAGCGTTACGGCAAGAACTTCCTGCCCGAGGACATGACGATCCAGGACTGGGGCATCACCTACGACGACATCGAGCCCTATTACGACCGCTTCGAGTATCTCTGCGGCACCTCCGGCATCGCCGGCAACGTCAAGGGCGTCATCAAGGACGGCGGCAATCCCTTCGAAGGTCCGCGCTCGCGCGAGTACCCGACGCCGGGGCAGAAGCAGCCCTTCGGCCCGACGCTCTTCGCCAAGGCGGCGATCGAGATGGGCTTCAAGCCCTTCCCGCAGCCGTCCGGCAATCTCTCCCAGGCCTACACCAATCCGCTGGGCGTGACCCTCGGCCCCTGCACCTATTGCGGCTTCTGCGAGTGGTTCGGCTGCGGCAATTACTCGAAGGCGAGCCCGCAGACGACGATCCTGCCGGTGCTGGTGCGGCGGCAGAATTTCCAGGCGCGCACCCAGTGCGAGGTGGTGAAGATCAATCTCGACAAGTCAGGCAAGCGCGCCACCGGCGTCACCTATATCGACAGCAACGGCGAGAGCTGGGAGCAGCCGGCGGAGCTGGTGCTGCTCTGCGCCTTCCAGCTCTTCAACGTGCACATGCTGCTCAGCTCGGGCATCGGCCAGCCCTACAACCCCTCCACCAACGAGGGCGTCATCGGGAGGAACTATTCCTACCAGGTGACCTCGTCGGTGAACGCCTTCTTCGAGGACAAGATCTTCAACCCCTTCATCTCCTCCGGCTCGATCGGCATGTGCGTCGACGACTTCAACGGCGACAATTTCGATCACGGCGAGCTGGGCTTCATCGGCGGCGGCTATATCGGCGCGGTGCAGACCAACGGCCGGCCGCTGCAGAGCACCAATCTCCCCGCCGGCTCGCCGAGCTGGGGCGCCGACTGGAAGAAGCTGGTGAAGGAGAATTACCTCCGCACCTACCAGACCGTGACCCATGGCGGCTGCTGCAGCTATCGCGACGCCTATCTCGATCTCGATCCCACCTATACCGACGCTTTCGGCCGCAAGCTGCTGCGCATCAACTTCGACTTCCATCAGAACGAGCTGAAGATGTCGCAGTACCTGACCGATCGCGTCGCCGACATCACCCAGAAGATGGGACCGAAGCACATGGACAAATTTCCGCGCACCGGCCCCTATAACTCCACCATCTACCAGACGACGCATACCTGCGGCGGCGTGGTGATGGGCGCCGATCCCAAGACCAGCGCGCTCAACCGCTATCTGCAGAGCTGGGACGTACCCAACCTGTTCGTCACCGGCGCCAGCGCCTTTCCGCAGAACGCCGGCTACAACCCCACCAACACGGTGGCGGCCCTCGCCTTCATGGCGGGCGATGCGATCGTCAACCAGTACCTGAAGGCGCCCGGCCGTCCCCTGGTGCAGGCGTGAGGAGGTGCCGATGATGCGACAAGCCGCCTGCGGCCTGCTGCTGCTCCTCGCCACCGCCGGCACCGCAAGCGCCGATCCGGATGGGCAGTCCTTCGACCAGATCTCGCGCGGCCGCTATCTCGCCGCGCTCGGCGACTGCGCCGCCTGCCACACGATTCCCGGCGGCCCGCTCTATGGCGGCGGCAGGCCGCTGGAGACGCCCTTCGGCACGCTGCTGGCGCCGAACCTGACGCCCGACCGCGAGACCGGCATCGGCGGCTGGACCGGCGAGCAGTTCGTCGCCGCGCTCCGGGACGGCAAATTCCCCGGCGGGCATCTCTACCCGGCGATGCCCTACACCTACTACGCGCGGATGACGCGGGACGACGCGCTGGCGATCCGCGCCTATCTCGCGACGGTGGAGCCGGTCCGCAACGACGTCGTCTCCAACCAGCTGCCCTTCCCCTTCAGCATCCGCGCGAGCATGGTCGCCTGGAACGCGCTTTTCTTCACGCCGGGCGAGTTCAAGCCGGTCGCCGGCAAATCGGCGGAATGGAACCGCGGCGCCTACCTGGTGGAGGGGCTCGGCCATTGCGGCATGTGCCACACCGAGAAGAACTTCCTTGGCGGCGACCATACCAGCCGAGCGCTGCAGGGTGGCGTGCTGCAGGGCTGGTTCTCGCCCAACGTCACCGGCGACGCCCGCACCGGCGTCGGCGGCTGGTCGGTGGACGACATCGTCGAGTACCTGCAGACCGGCCATAACCGCATCGCCGCGGCGACCGGGCCGATGTCGGAGGTGATCACCAACTCCACCTCCAAGCTCGACCGCGAGGATCTGGCGGCGATCGCCACCTATCTCAAGGACACGGCACCGCAGGGCGGCGCCGCGCCGGCGCCGCTCGCCGCCAACGATCCCGCGATGCGCGCGGGGGCGGCGGTCTATATCGATCATTGCGGCGCCTGCCACGCCCCGGCGGGCACCGGCATCGTCGGACTGTTCCCGTCGCTCAAGGGCAGCCCCTCCGTGCAGTCGGCGGACGCCACCAGCCTGATCCGGGTCGTCCTCGAGGGCGCGCAGAGCGTCGCCACCGATCCCGCGCCGACCGGCGCCGCGATGCCGAGCTTCGGCTGGAAGCTCAACGACGACCAGATCGCCGCGGTCATCACCTATATCCGCAACAGCTGGGGCAACGCCGCTTCGGCGGTCTCCACCGGCGATGTCGGCAAGTCGAGGAAGCAGCTGAGCCAAGCCGCGCCGTAGCGGCTCTTCCCCCGCACCCCTGATTTCCGCCCGGAGCGCGTTCCGGGCGGATATCATTCGCCCTGTCCGCGCCCGATGCCGCGCTCGATCGGGTGACCGTGAACAGGGGGAGACGTGGGATGTTCAGCAGCGTGGTTCTCGACGTTGCCGTCGGGCTGATTTTCGGCTTTCTCGCGATGAGTCTCGCCACCAGCGCGATCGTCGAGGCGATCGCCTCGCTGCTCAAGTGGCGCTCCCGCACGCTGCTCAACGGGGTGAAGCAGCTCGTCAACGATCAGGGCTTCAGCGGCCTTGCCAAGAGCCTCTACGAGCACGCCGCGATCAACCCGCGCGGGCCCGGCCGCTCGGCGCCGACCGCCAATCTCCCCGCCTATATCGACCCCGCGCAATTCGCCAACGCGGTGATCGACATCACCGGCCTCTCGCAGCAGGTCGCCCGGTCCCAGCTCGCGGGAGCGGCGCCCTCGACCGATACGCTGAAGGCGGTCGTCGACGACAAGATCTCCGACGCGGCCAATCCGCAGATCAACCAGCTCCTGCGCGGCATCATCGAGCGCAATGGCGGCGATCTCGACAAGATCCGGCAGGAGCTCGCGGCCTGGTTCGACAACGGCATGGACCGGCTGAGCGGCGCCTACAAGCGGTGGACGCAGGCGCTCTCCTTCGCGATCGCGATCGTGCTCACCGTGCTCATCAATGTGGACGCGATCGAGCTCGGCAAGGGCGTCTGGAAGCAGCCGACCCTGGTGAGCAAGCTCAGCGCCGATGCGGCGACCGACGCGGTGCAGGCCCTTGAGGCGCTGGACGAGCGCCTGCCGGTCGGCTGGAACAGCGGCGGCCTCTTCATGAAGCGCGGCATCGACGGCAAGCCCGCCTGGTTCGGGGCCTGGGATTGGGCGAGGGCCACTCTCGGCTGGCTCATCACCGCCTTCGCGACGCTGTTCGGCGCGCCGTTCTGGTTCGACGCCTTGCAGAGCATCACCCGCCTCAAGGGCACCGGCCCGAGCCCGGACGAGAAAGCCAGCAACCGCGCCGCGGCGGCATAGCGCTTCGCCGCCGGAGAGCACAAGCACCGGCCAGCCCTCGTCCGGTTTCACTCATGAAATAACCGATACATACATGAAATAACCGATACATATACGTGGGCGTGAACGGCGCTGGACCTTTGCCGCCGGATGTATTGTGCACCGCCGAACAAGAATATTCGTCGGCAGACCCGACCACATGACCGATTTGTAATTTAAATATCGCTGGCTCGACGCCGCTTTTGCGCGTTA
>DATKPX010000475.1:0-10630 GCA_035523855.1 Allostellaceae bacterium | reverse complement strand
CGCGGGCGGACCACGAGACGATGCATCACGTCCATGAATCGCCCATGGTGATGATCCTGCCGCTCGTCGTGCTGGCGATCGGCGCGGTGTTCGCGGGCATGATCGGCGAGCACAGCTTCGTCGGCGCTGGCCGCGAGGCGTTCTGGCGTGACTCGATCCTGGTCCTGAAGCCGCACGACAGCATCGAGGGCGCCGAGCATGTGCCTGCTATCATCTCGCTGCTGCCCCTCATCATGGCGCTCGCCGGCATCGCGGTGGCCTGGCTCTCCTACATCTACCGGCCCGGCATCCCCGCCGCGGCGGCGCGCATGTTCCGCCCGGTCTACCTCTTCCTGCTCAACAAGTGGTACTTCGACGAGCTCTACGACTTCATCTTCGTGCGCGGCGCCCTGCTGGTGGGTTTCGGGCTCTGGAAGGGCGGCGACGGCGTGGTCATCGACGGGCTCGGCCCCGACGGGCTTGTCGCCACGACGCAGCGCGCCTCGGTGGGCACCAGCCGGCTGCAGACCGGCTATGTCTATCACTACGCCTTCGTCATGCTGATCGGCGTGGTGCTGCTGGTGACCTGGTACCTGGCGTTCCAGGTGCGGTGAGGAGAGGGCCATGCACGATCTTCCCTGGCTGAGCCTCACCACCTTCGTGCCGCTGATCGGCGTCGCCTTCATCCTGCGTCTCAGAGGCGAGCCGACCGCGGTCGCCAACAATGCGCGCTGGCTCGCGCTCTGGACCTCGCTCGCCACTTTCCTGATCTCGCTCTATGTCTGGTGGCAGTTCGATCCCACCTCCGCCGACTTCCAGTTCGTCGAGCGCGCCCGCTGGCTGCCGCAGTTCAACATCGGCTACCACATGGGCATCGACGGGATCTCGCTGTTCTTCGTGGTCCTTTCCGCCTTCCTGACGCCGATCTGCATCATCGCGAGCTGGGCCGCCATCACCGTGCGGGTGAAGGAGTACATGATCGCCTTCCTCGTCCTCGAGACGCTGATGGTTGGCATGTTCTGCGCCCTCGACTTCGTCGCCTTCTACATGTTCTTCGAAGGCGTGCTGATCCCGATGTTCCTGATCATCGGCGTCTGGGGCGGGCCCCGGCGGGTCTATTCCGCCTTCAAGTTCTTCCTCTACACGCTCTTGGGCTCCGTGCTGATGCTGCTGGCGATCCTGGCGATCTACGTCGTCACCGGCACCACCGACATTCCGACCGCGCTCACCTACGACTTCCCCAAGGCGCTGCAGTTCTGGCTCTGGCTCGCCTTCTTCGCCTCCTTCGCGGTGAAGGTGCCGATGTGGCCGGTGCACACCTGGCTCCCCGACGCCCACGTCGAGGCGCCGACCGCGGGCTCGGTGATCCTGGCCGGCGTCCTCCTGAAGATGGGCGGCTACGGCTTCATCCGCTTCTCGCTGCCGATGCTGCCGGATGCGTCCGCCTATTTCACGCCGATGGTGTTCGGGCTCAGCGTCGTCGCCATCATCTACACGTCGCTGGTGGCGCTCGCCCAGCAGGACATGAAGAAGCTCATCGCCTATTCCTCGGTCGCCCATATGGGGATCGTCACCATGGGCATCTTCACGGCGACCCCCGAGGGGCTGCAGGGCGCGATGATCCAGATGCTGAGCCACGGCGTCGTCTCCGCCGCGCTCTTCCTCTGTGTCGGCGTCGTCTACGACCGCCTGCACACCCGCGAGATCGCCCGCTACGGCGGTCTCGTTCACAACATGCCGAAATACGCTTTCTGCTTCATGGTGTTCACGCTGGCCTCGATCGGCCTTCCCGGCACCAGCGGCTTCGTCGGCGAGTTCCTGGCCCTGGTGGGTGCCTTCCAAGCCAGCACCTGGGTCGCCTTCCTCGCCACGACAGGCATCATCCTCGGCGCCGCCTACATGCTCTGGCTCTATCGCCGCATCATCTTCGAGAAGATCACCCGCGAGGATGTGCGCGCCATGCTGGACCTGCACTGGCGCGAGGTGGTGGTGTTCGTGCCGATGCTGCTGGTGGTGTTCTGGATGGGGATCTATCCGAACTCCTTCCTGAAGCCGATGCAGCCGGCGATCGCCGGCGTGCTGCAGCGCGTCCAGGTGGCGACCGGCGTCAGCCACTCGCCGCATCTGGCGCAGAAATAGAACGCACGGGAGCACCAGGACCCAATGCCACTGACCGCGGTTCCCGATTTCGCCCCGGCGCTGCCAGAGATCTTCCTCGGCGCCGGCGCGCTCGCGCTGCTGATGCTCGGCGTCTTCCGCGGCGAGAAGAGCGCCGCACTGGTCTCCTGGTGCGCGGTGGGCGTGCTGGTCGTGGCAATGCTGCTGGTGCTGAAAGTCGGCACCGAGCGCCAGGTGGCGCTCAACGGCATGTTCATCGCCGACGGCTTCGGCGCGTTCATGAAGATCCTGACTCTCGGCGGGTCGGCGGTGGCGATCCTGCTCTCGATCGACTTCAATCGGCGCCAGGGCATCGCGCGCTTCGAGTATCCGGTGCTGGTGGTGCTGTCGACCGCCGGCATGCTGATGATGATATCCGCCTATGATCTCATCTCGCTCTATGTCGGGCTGGAACTGCAGAGCCTCGCGCTCTACGTGGTCGCCGCCTTCGACCGCGATTCCGTGCGCTCCACCGAGGCCGGCCTCAAGTACTTCGTTCTCGGCGCGCTCGCCTCCGGCATGCTGCTGTTCGGCGCCTCCATGGTCTACGGCTTTGCCGGGACCACCAGCTTCGACGGGCTGCAGCAGGGACTGCAGCACGGCGGCGCCCTCTCGCTCGGCCTGCTCTTCGGCATCGTCTTCATCATCGTCGGCATCGCCTTCAAGGTCTCGGCGGTGCCCTTCCACATGTGGACGCCCGACGTCTACGAGGGCGCGCCGACGCCGGTGACCGCGCTCTTCGCGCTCGCGCCCAAGGTCGCCGCCATGGCGCTCCTGGTGCGGGTGATGATCGATCCCTTCGGCCGCCTGGTCAGCGACTGGTGGCAGGTGATCTGGGCGATCTCCATCGCCTCGATGATCCTGGGCGCGCTCGCCGCCATCAACCAGCGCAACGTCAAGCGCCTGATGGCCTACAGCTCGATCGCCAACATGGGCTATGTGCTGATCGGCCTCGCCACCGGCGGGCCGAACGGCGTGCAGGGCGTGCTCTTCTACCTGGCGATCTACGTGGTGATGACCGTCGGCGCCTTCGCGGTCATCCTTTGCATGCGCCGCGACGGCAAGATGGTGGAGGAGATCGCCGATCTCTCCGGTCTCGCCCGCACCCAGCCGGCGCTGGCGCTGGCGCTCGCCATCTTCATGTTCTCGCTGGCCGGCATCCCGCCGCTGGCCGGGTTCCTCGCCAAGTTCTACATCTTCCTCGCCGCCATCGACGCCCGCTTCTACGGCCTCGCCGTTGTCGGCGTGCTGGCGAGCGTGGTGGGCTCCTACTACTACGTGCGGATCGTCAAGATCATGTATTTCGACGAGCCGGCGCCCGCCCTCGACGGCCAGGTCAGCCCGGTGGTGAGCGCCGTGCTCGCGGTCGCCGCGGTGCTGACGCTGGTGTTCTTCGCCTATCCGGCGCCGGTGGCCGATGCCGCCGCCGCCGCCGCCGCGACGCTCTTCACGGGATGACGGCGGCGCCGATCAGGCTCCTCCGCTTCGAAACGCTTGGCAGCACCAGCGACGAGGCGAAGCGTCTCGCTGCGGCAGGCGCGGCGCCCTGGACCGTGGTCTGGGCGCGCTCGCAGACCGCCGCCCGCGGGCGGCGCCAGCGCGCCTGGGCGGCGCCGCCGGGCAATCTCTATCTCAGCATCATCCTGCGGCCGCCCGGCCCGCCGGCAGCGGTGGCGCAGCTGGGTTTCGCCGCCGCTCTCGCGGTCGCCGACAGCCTGGCGCCGCTTCTCGCGCCGCCGGAGCGGCTCCGCCTCAAATGGCCGAACGACGTGCTGGTGGACGGCAAGAAGATCGCCGGCATCCTGCTGGAATCCGCCGCCGCGCCGGACGGCGTCGAGTGGCTGGTGGTCGGGATCGGCGTCAATGTGGCGGGCCATCCCGAGGGGACCGAGACGCCCGCCACCTCGCTCGCCGCCGCCGGCGTCCCGGCGGAGGTCGAGACGGTGCTGCAGGCGCTCCTCGTCGCCTTCCAGCGCTGGGTGGATCGCTGGGAGCACGAAGGCTTCGAGCCGCTGCGCCGGGCCTGGCTCGCGCGCGCCCGGGACCTGGGCGAGGTTGTCGGCGTGCGTCTGGAGCGCGAGAGCTTCACCGGCCGCTTCCTCGATCTCGACCGCGACGGCGCCCTCCTGCTGGAGACCGCCGCCGGCCCGCGGCGCGTCGCCGCCGGCGAGGTGTTTCCGGTGGCGGCCTAGCAGGCGCTCCATGAGTTCCCGCCCACGCCCCATCCTGACCCTCCGCCGCAAGGGGGCGGGGGTGGACTACGAACTCCGCATGGCCGGGAGTAGACTGTCCGGCTGATCGCATCTTCGGGAGACGCCCCCCGTGCTTCTCGCCATCAACGCCAACAACACCAACACCGTCTTCGCCGTCTGGGACGGCGATCAGCTCCGCGGCCAGTGGCGCGCTGCCACCGACGCCAGGCGCACGGCGGACGAGTACGTGGTCTGGCTCGACCACCTGCTGGCCCTGGACGGGCTCTCGCGCGACGACGTCACCGGCACCATCATCGGCAGCGTGGTGCCGGAGGCGAACTTCAACCTGCTGACGCTCTGCCGGCGCTACTGCAACAGCGAGCCGATGGTGGTGGGCGAGCCCGGCGTCGATCTCGGCGCCCGCGCCCTGGTGGACCGGCCGGAGGAGGTCGGCGCCGACCGCCTCGTCAACACCATCGCCGCCCATGACCGCTACGCGACGCCGCTGATCGTCGTCGATTTCGGCACCGCTACCACCTTCGACGTGGTGGACGAGGACGGCAACTATCGCGGCGGCGTCATCGCGCCGGGCATCAACCTGTCGCTGACGGCACTTCACATGGCGGCGGCGAAGCTGCCGAGCGTCCGCATCCGCCGCGTCGACCAGGTGATCGGCACCAACACCGTCGCCTGCATGCGCTCGGGCATCTTCTGGGGCTATGTCGGGCTGGTGGAGGGGCTGGTGACCCGCATCAGAGGGGAATACGGCAAGCCCATGGGCGTCATCGCCACCGGCGGCCTGGCTCCGGTCTTCGACGGCGCCACCTCCGTCATCGAGAAGGTCGATCCCACCCTCACGCTCTGGGGCCTGCGCCTGATCTACGCCAAGAACGGCAGCCAATGAGTCCGGAAGGGTCCTCGCCGCCGGAGGCGCTGAACCGTCCGGATGAGCTGGTGTTCCTGCCGCTGGGCGGCGCCGGCGAGATCGGCATGAACCTCAACCTCTACGGCTATGCCGGACGCTGGCTGATGATCGATTGCGGCATCTCGTTTGCCGACGAGACCATGCCGGGGATCGAGGTGATCATGGCGGATCCCGGCTTCATCGCCGAGCGCCGCCGGGACCTGATCGGCATCGTGCTGACCCACGCCCACGAGGATCACCTGGGCGCGATCCAGTACCTCTGGCCCCGGCTCAAGAGCACGGTCTACGCCACGCCCTTCACCGCGGCGGTGCTGCGCGCCAAGCTCGAGGAGGCGGAATTCGCCGAGGAGGTGCCGATCGTCGAGGTGCCGATGTCCGGGAGATTCTCCATCGGCCCGTTCGAGCTCGAGCTGGTGACGCTCACCCACTCGATCCCCGAGCCCAACGCGGTGGTGCTGCGGACGCCGGTGGGGACGGTGCTGCACACCGGCGACTGGAAGCTCGATCCGGATCCCGTCGTGGGGCCGACCGCCGACGAGGCGGCGTTGACGCGCATCGGCGGCGAGGGCGTGCTGGCGATGATCTGCGACAGCACCAACGCGCTCAGGCCGGGCGAGGCCGGCTCCGAGGCGGCGGTCGGGCGCTCGCTCACCGAGCTCGTCGGCAAGTGCCGCAACCGCGTGGCCGTCGCATGCTTCGCCACCAACGTGGCGCGGCTCACCTCGATCGCCGCCGCCGCCGCCGCCCACGACCGCCAGGTGGCGCTGGTCGGCCGCTCGCTCTGGCGGATCGAGAAGGCGGCGCGCGAGACCGGCTACCTCAAGGAGGTGCCGCGCTTCCTCACCGACGAGGAAGGCGCCTATCTGCCGCGCGACAAGGTGCTCTACATCTGCACCGGCAGCCAGGGCGAGCCGCGCTCCGCGCTCTCCCGCATCGCCGACGACGACCATCCCCATGTGGTGCTGGAGGAGGCGGATGCGGTGATCTTCTCCTCGCGCATCATCCCCGGCAACGAGCGGCCGATCGGACGCCTCCACAACAAGCTCATCACCGCTGGCATCGAGCTTCTGACCGAGGAGGATCACTTCGTCCACGTCTCCGGCCATCCGGCGCAAGGCGAGCTCACGCGCATGTACCAGATGGTGCGGCCCACCGTGGCGGTGCCGGTGCATGGCGAGCTCCGCCATATGATGGCGCAGGCGAAGCTCGCCGAGGACTGCCAGACGCCGCAGGTGGTGCTGGCGCAGAACGGCGACATGGTGCGCCTCGGCCCGCTGCCGGCGGCGGTGATCGGGCAGGTGCCGAGCGGGCGGCTGGCGCTTGACGGCAAGGCCCTGGTGTCGCTCAGCAGCGAGGCCTGGAAGAGCCGCCGCCGCATGACCTTCAACGGCGCCGCCGTGGTGACGGTGGTGCTGGACGAGGCGGGCGAGCTGCTGGCGGAGCCGCGCGTCACCTTGCAGGGCCTCGGCGATCCCGACGCGGCGATGCTCCGGGAGCTCGGCAGCGAGGTCGGCCGCGCGGTCTTCGGCCTCAGCGCCCGCGAGCGCCGCGACGATGCCACCGTCACCGAGGCGGCACGCCTCGCCGTCCGCCGCTCGCTCAGGTCAAGAACCGGGAAGCGCCCGGTCACCGATGTGCATGTAGTGAGGGTCTGAGGAGAGGACACGATGATCGGACGGCTCAATCATGTGGCGATCGTGGTGCCCGATCTCGCCAAGGCCGCGGCGCTCTACAAGGGCGCGCTCGGCGCCACGGTCTCGACGCCGCAGCCGCTGCCGGCGCATGGCGTCACCGTGGTCTTCGTGACGCTCCCCAACACCAAGATCGAGCTTTTGGAGCCGCTGGGGGAGGGCTCGCCGGTGCGCTCCTTCCTGGAGCGCAATCCCTCCGGCGGCCTGCATCACGTCTGCTACGAGGTCGACGACATCCTGGCGGCGCGCGACCGGCTCAAATCCGAGGGCGCCCGCGTGCTGGGCGACGGCGAGCCCCGGCTCGGCGCCCACGACAAGCCGGTGCTGTTCCTGCATCCCAAGGATTTCTGCGGCACGCTCATCGAGCTGGAGCAGGTCTGAGGGCCCGCACCCGCGATGAACTGGTTCACCGGCATTGCTTGCTATGTGTTGATCTGGTGGATCGTGATCTTCGCGATCCTGCCGATCGGCGTCCGCCCCGCTGAGGACGAGATGGGGAAGGCGGCGGGCGCGCCCGCCAATCCGCGCCTCGGCATCAAGGCGCTGGCGACCACGCTGATCGCCACGGTGCTGTGGGCTATCCTCTACGTCATCACCATCTCTCCCATCTGGAGCTTCCGGCAATGAGCGCTGCCTATTGCGACCTCGCGCCCAGCCACGCGGTGCACGGTCCCTATCATGGCGAGGAGTACGGCTTCCCCAGCACCGACGACGCCGTGCTGTTCGAGCGGCTGGTGCTGGAGATCAACCAGGCCGGCCTCTCCTGGCTCACCATCCTCAACAAGCGGGCGGCCTTCCAGGCGGCCTACAAGGGCTTCGACATCGACACCGTGGCGGCATTCGGCGCCCGCGACGTGAAGCGGCTGCTCGCCGACGCCGGCATCATCCGCAACCGCCTCAAGATCGAGGCGGCGATCGAGAACGCCAAGCGCCTGCGGGCGATCCGCGCCGAGCACGGCTCCTTCGCCAACTGGCTAGATTTTCATCATCCGCTGAGCAAGCCGGAATGGGTGAAGCTCTTCAAGCAGACTTTCCGCTTCACCGGCGGCGAGATCGTCGGCGAGTTCCTGATGAGTCTCGGCTACCTGCCCGGAGCCCATGTGCCGCGCTGCCCGATCTACGCGCGCGTCCTCAAGCTCAATCCCGCCTGGAATCGAAACCATAAGAAATCAAAGAGATAGAGCGTCTGTCTAAGAGATTGCCTGAGGCGCTGCCGTCGCCACAAAGAAAATCGGCAAGATCCCGGGGATCTTGCCGAAGCTGCGCTTATCCTCTTGTTCTTATTCTCTCGGACCCCGAAGGGCCCATCTCCCCCAAGCGCCGCTTGGCGGCAGTTCCTCCCTAAACTTGGGCCGGCGCGAAATTTTATTTCTTCGTCGTCGGGTACAGACGAGTGTACGTAACTCATGCATCATCGTCACGCAGTTTTTGCATGCCACGCCTAAATTTTTTGCAACGATCCGCTTGACTTACGGCAATACCGCGAAGCGGACGATGAAGAGAATTCCGAGGATCATTACGGCGGGTTTCGCCTCGGCGAATTGGCCGGAGAGCAGCTTCACCGCCGCATAGGCGATAAAGCCGAGCGCGATGCCATTCGCGATCGAGAAGGTGAAGGGCATCGCGATGGCGGTGACGACGGCGGGCGCATATTCCGTCACGTCCTCCCAATCCACTTCCGCCAGTCCGCGCGCCATCAGGCAGCCGACGAAGAGCAGCGCCGGCGCCGTCGCGTATGCCGGCACCGTGGCGGCGAGCGGCGACAGGAAGAGGCTCAGCAGGAAGAGGATCGCGACGACGACGCCGACAAGGCCGGTGCGGCCGCCCGCGCGCACGCCGGCGGCGCTCTCGATGTAGCTGGTGACGGTGGAGGTGCCGAGCAGCGAGCCGACGATGGTGGCGGTGCTGTCGGCGATGAAAGCCTTGTTGAGGCGCGGGATCCTGCCGTCCTTGCCGATGAGGCCGGCGCGGTGCGCGACGCCCACCAGCGTCCCCGTGTTGTCGAAGAGGTCGACGAAGAAGAACACGAAGATGATGGAGACGAGGCCGATCGCCAGCGCGCCCTTGAGGTCGAGCTGCAGGAAGGTGGGGGCGAGGCTCGGGGGCGCCGAGGCGATGCCGGCGAAGCCGGAGACCCCCAGCAGCACGCCCGCCGCGGTGGTGGCGAGGATGGCGATGATGATGGCGCCCGGCACCTTGCGGCGGTCGAGGGCGACCATCAGGATGAAGCCCGCCGCCGCCAGCAGCGTCGAGGGCGCCGTGAGGCTGCCCAGCGTCACCATGGTCTCCGGCGAGGCCTGCACCACGCCGGCGCCGTGCAGCGCGATCAGCGAGAGGAAGAGCCCGACCCCGGCGGAGATCGCCAGCTTCTGGGATTGCGGGATCGCGTCCACCACCCATTCGCGGATCCGGGTGACGCTCAGGATCAGGAACAGGATGCCGGAGATGAACACCGCCCCCAGCGCCACCTGCCAGGAATAGTGCATGCCCTTGACGACGCTGAAGGTGAAGAAGGCGTTGAGCCCCATGCCTGGCGCCAGCGCCAAGGGATAGTTCGCATAGAGCGCCATGATGGATGTCGCGAGCGCCGAGGCGAGGCAGGTGGCGACGAACACCGCGCCCTTGTCCATCCCCGCCTCGCCGAGGATCTGCGGGTTGACGAAGATGATGTAGGCCATGGTGAGAAAGGTCGTGCAGCCCGCCAGGATCTCCCGCCGCACGGTGGTGCCGTGCTCAGCCAGGCCGAAATAGCGCTCGAGCATGTGCTTCCCCCCGATGATGTCCCCAAAGCGATCGTGCCGCGCCTCTTCGAGTCCAGGCAAGGCCGCAAAGCAGGCGATGCGTGCTTCGACTCGGTCGCGCCGAGACCGGCTCAGCATGAGGACGTTTTCTTGTGGCTTCTCCCATCCCCCTCGTCTGAGCCGACCGCGAAGCGGTCGAGTCGAAGGACGCGAGCTGTCCATCCCACCCCAGTGCTATGATCGACGCATGACGAAGCCGGCCCTGATCGCGTTTCTGAGCCTTGCGTTGACCACCGCCGCCGCGGCCGCCGACAAGCTGCCGAACCCGCCGCCGGGCGGCGTGGCGGTGACGAAGGACGGCACCGTCGTGGTCTCGAAGGCGGCCTGCGCCCAGGTGGTGGAGCATGTGCCCGACGCCGGCGTCGCCTATACGCCGGGCGTCGATGTCAACGGCAAGGCGGTGGCCCCCGCCGATCTCCCGGACAGCCAGTCCGCGATGAGCTTCGACAGTTTCCCGATCGAGCTCGACCTCAATCTGCGGAAGAAATTCCAGATCCCGCCCCAGGCGCAGCTCTTCCACTTCAAGGCGGAGTTCGGCACCCTGCAGATCCAGGGCAGCCAGGTGCTCTTCAACGGCAAGCCGATCGCGTCGGGCGAGGCCAACCTGCTCGCCGCCGCCTGCCGCGCGCACGGGTTCTGAGCGGTCATCCCGGCTATTGGACATCGTCAGGCGGGTTGCCTAAAGTCCGGCGCGTCCGTCGACCACCCTGGGCTGCACGAGGTCCCATGCGTCTTTCCGCTTATTTCCTGCCGCTCATCAAGGAGAATCCGACCGAGGCGCAGATCGTCTCGCATCGGCTGATGCTGCGCGCCGGCATGATCCGGCAGTCGAGCGCCGGGATCTATTCCTGGCTGCCGCTGGGCTTCCGCGTGCTGCAGAGGGTC
>DATKPX010000474.1:0-2650 GCA_035523855.1 Allostellaceae bacterium | reverse complement strand
AGGGCCTCCTTCACCATGTCTTCGGCGTGCGCGCCCGCGGCCTCTTCGGCGAGATGCCGGCGGAGAGCCTGGCCTCCTATCTCTCGGGCATCCTGATCGGGCACGAGATCCGCGCCGCGACGATGGCGGGTCCGGTGGCGGTGATCGGCGCGCCGGAGCTGTCGGCGCTCTACCGCCGTGCCTTCCAGCGCCTCGGCATCGAGGCATCGGTGGTGCCCGGCGAGCCGGCGGCGGCCGGCCTCTGGCGGATCGCCGAGATCATGGGAGCGGCAGCATGACGGAGCTCGGATCGTGGCTTGCCCGGTCGCCGCTGGTGGCGATCCTCCGCGGCGTCAAGCCGGAGGAAGTCCTCGGGATCGGCGCGGCGCTGGTCGATGCCGGCTTCCGCATCCTGGAAGTGCCGCTCAACTCGCCGGAGCCGCTGCAGAGCATCGAGCGCCTGGCGCGCGCCCAGGGCGGCGCGGCGCTGGTGGGCGCCGGCACGGTGCGGCGCGCCGCCGAGGTGGACGCGATCGCCGATGCCGGCGGCCGCCTCATCGTCATGCCCCATGCGGATGCCGCAGTGGTCCGTCGCGCCAAGGAGCGCGGCCTCCTCGCGGTGCCTGGCTTCTTCACCCCTGCCGAGGCCTTCGCGATGATCGATGCCGGTGCCGACGGCCTCAAGCTCTTCCCCGCCGAGGCGGCCTCGCCCGCGGTGCTGCGCTCGCTCCGCGCCGTGCTGCCGAAAGAGATGCCGGTGCTGCCGGTGGGCGGCATCGATGCCGCCTCGATCCCCGCCTGGCTTGCCGCCGGCGCCGACGGCTTCGGCATCGGCTCCGCCCTCTATAAGCCCGGGCTCTCAGCCGCCGAGGTGGCGGCGCGCGGCCGCGCGCTGGTGGCGGCGTTAGGGCGCGATTGAAAGCGACGCCGGCGGACATCGCAGCCACTCCCTCGCCCTACCCTCTCCCCCGACGCGGGGGTTGCGCAGGCTTGGCGAGCGCAGCGAGCCTAGCCGGAGCTGGGTGAGCTATCCCTCCGCCCCCGCGGCGCGCGCGACCTCCTCCAGGATCCAGCTCTCGAACAGCTTGATCTTGCGCGGCGGCGGTGTCTGCGGCGGGTAGATCAGGAAATAGGCGCCCTTGGTCGCCACCTCCAGCGAGAAGGGCGCGACCAGCCGGCCGACCGCGAGGTCCTCGGCCACCAGCCGCTTCTGCGCCATGGCGACGCCGAGACTGTCGAGCGCCGCCTGATAGGCGAGGCTCGAATTCTCCAGCTTGAGGCCGCTGTTGCCGTCGAGGCCGCGCACCTTCGCCGCGGCGAGCCATTGCGGCCAGTCGTCGGGCCGGTGCAGCGAGCAGAGCAGGACGTGATGGGCGAGATCCGCCGGCTTCTCCAGCTTGCGCTTGGCCGCCAGCAGCGCCGGGCTGCAGACCGGCAGCAGCGCCTCGCCGAAAAGCCGGCGCGCCACCACGCCGGGCGGCGGCTCGCTGCCGGAATGGATCGCGACATCGACGTCCTCGCGGTTGAAGTCGACGGTGTTGTGCGAGGTGGTGATCTGCACGTCGACGCTGCGGTCGAGCGCGTGGAAACGCGCGAGGCGCGGCACGATCCAGCGGATGGCGAAGGTGGGCGGCAGCTTGATGCGCAGCGTCAGCGCGTCAGGCGCGGCGAAGACCTGCTTGGTGGCGTCGTCGAGGCGATCGAGCGCGTCGCGCACGGCGCGGAAATAGACCGCGCCCTTGGGGGTGAGCTCGACGGCGCGGTGGCGGCGCTCGAAGAGGCGCGTCGCGAGCTCGGTCTCCAGGCTCGCGATGTGCCGGCTGATGGCGCCTTGCGTCACGAAGAGCTCGGCCGAAGCCTTGGTGAAGCTCAGATGCCGCGCCGCCGCCTCGAAGGCGCGGATGGAGTTGAGCGGGGGGAGCCGGCGCGCCATGTCGTCAGAACGCGGGTTGCATGAACGAAAGTCATTCTAGCAAGAGGGAGCCGGCCGGCAAACCCGCCGCGCCGAGGGCGCTCAGGAGGCGAGCGCCGTCATCCCGTGGCTGCGCAGGAAGACGCCGGGCGTGGTGCCGGTCCAGCGCTTGAAGTGGCGGGTCAGATGGCTCTGGTCCGAGAAGCCGGTCGCCGCCGCCACCTGGGCGATGGTCTCGCCGCGGCGCAGCAGGTGGATCGCATGGGCGACCCGAAGGCCGATCAGATAGGCGTGCGGCGTCGTGTGCATCTCGCGGCGGAACGAGCGGATGATCTGGAAGCGGCTCTTGTTGAGGGCGCGCGCCAGGTCCTGCAGCAGGCCGGGGTCGAGGTAATTGCTCTCGAGATGGCCGATCACCCGCCGCACCAGGGGCGAGAGCGAGGCGTCGCGGCTGCGCGGGCGCGCCACGGACGGCACGGCGGCAGGGGGCGGAACATCATCGTCGAGGACGGCAAGGGAGAGGCCCGCCGCCGAGAGGCCGGGATCCAATGTCGCGGCGGTCATGTCCTGGCGCATGTCGGTTCCTCCCCCGATATCCCGCCGGTGCATGCCTGCGGGTATCGATGAAATCAGAACCCATCGCCGGAGGGGGCTCAACGCAGATTAAGTCAAATCATGCATGAGGAAAGATCATGGAAGCCCCCCTCCCACGTCCGGGAGGGGGGTTTGCCGGAAGCGAACTGAAGAGAATGCTTACTG
>DATKPX010000473.1:0-2297 GCA_035523855.1 Allostellaceae bacterium | reverse complement strand
TCAGCGCCTCGGCCGCCTCCTGCGCCTTCTCGCCGCTCCGCCACAGGATCGAGGCGCAGCCCTCGGGCGAGATGACGGAGTAGATCGCATGCTCGAGCATGAGCACGCGATTGCCGGCGGCAAGCGCGATCGCGCCGCCGGAGCCGCCCTCGCCGATGATGCAGGCGACCAGCGGCACCTCGAGGGCGAGACAGGTCTCGATCGCCCGCGCGATCGCCTCGGCCTGGCCGCGCGCCTCGGCGTCGATGCCCGGATAGGCGCCGGCGGTATCGACGAAGCTGATGACGGGCAGGCCGAAGCGCTGCGCCAGCTCCATCAGGCGCCGCGTCTTGCGATAGCCCTCGGGCCGCGCCATGCCGAAATTGTGCCGGACGCGGCTGTCGGTGTCGGCGCCCTTCTCCTGGCCCAGCACCACCACCGAGAGGCCGCGGAAGCGGCCGAGCCCGCCGACGATCGCGCGATCCTCGCCGAAGCCGCGGTCGCCGGCGAGCGGCGTGAAATCGGTGATCAGGCCGTTGATGAAGTCGGTGGCGTGCGGGCGCTCGGGATGGCGCGCCACCTGCACCTTCTGCCAGGGCGTGAGCTTGGCGTAGAGCTGCTTCAGCAGGCGATCGACCTTGGCCTGCAGCCGCCCCACTTCTTCAGCGATGTTGAGATCGGAGCCGTTGGTGAGATGACGAAGCTCCTCGATCTTACCCTCGAGCTCCGCCACCGGCTTCTCGAAGTCGAGAAAGTGCCGCATGGGGCGCGATCCCTAGCACAGGCCGGTGGGGGATGCCAGCGTGGGAAGGGGCGCGCGACTCAGGACGCGACTGCACGGCGCGCGATGTCGTACCATTCGCGCTGGTCGCGGCGCTGGTGGCGCGGGCCCATCTCGATCGCCTGGCAGATGTCGCGGAAGAGCCGCTCCGCCTCGCGGTGGGCGCCCGTCTTCTCCAGCAGCAGGGCATAGCGGCAGCGCGCCTCCTGGCCCGGGTAGTAGCGCTCGAGGGCGGCGTACTCGTGCAGCGCCGCCTCGGTCTTGCCCTGCTCCTCGAGGCTGCGGGCATAGATCAGATGGCCTTCCGGCGAATGGTATTCGGGATTGGCGGCTTTGAGCGCATCGAGCAGCTCCACCACCTCGGCGAAACGCCGCTCGGCGAAATAGGCGCGCGCCAGCCCCAGCATCAGCGAGGGATCGGTGGCGTGCACGCCCACCAGCGTCTCCTGGAAGAGCGCCGCCGCTTCCGCCGCGCGTCCGCTGGCGAGATAGGCTTCGGCGACCGCGGCCTTGTTCTCCGTCGTCGGCGTCATCGCGAGACGCCGCTCCGCCTCGCGCAGCTGGCGGCCGGGATCGAGCACGCGGCCCATGCCGGTGGCGGCGCGGCGCGCCGTGCGGCCGCGCACCAGCTCCGGCAGGATCTCCACCGCGACATAGGCGAGCATGCCCAGCATCGGCACGAAGAGGATGATGTAGATCCAGAAGAACGGCCGCCCGGTCCTTCCCGCGTGAACGGCGCAAAGGATCTGCACGACCAGAAGGACCAGCCCGGGAAGGGAAAAGAACATCGTCTTCAGTCTTTCGGCCGCCCAAAGGGCGCCATTTCAAGCGGGCGGACCGCGTTCCGTCAACTGCCAGGAGAATTGCCGGCGGCGCTATTTCCGCCGCGCCAGCGGATGATGCGCCTCGACGAGACGGGCGAGGCGCTGCCGCTCAACATGGGTATAGATCTGCGTGGTGGCAATATCCGCGTGGCCCAGCATCTCCTGGACGCTGCGGAGATCGGCGCCGTGATCGACGAGGTGGCTCGCGAAGGCGTGCCGCAGCACATGGGGCGAGAGCCGGGCGGGGTCGAGCCCGGCCTCGATGGCGAGCGCTTTCAGCAGCTGGGCGACGCGCCGGCGGGTGAGGGCGCCCGGCGCGCCGCGAGACGGAAAGAGCCAGGGCGAAGTCTCGCCCTCGCCGAGGAAATGCGACCGGCAGTCGCGATAGGCGCCGAGCGCCGCACGGGCGGGATCGCCGAGCGGCACCAGCCGCTCCTTGCCGCCCTTGCCGCGCACCAGCAGGGAGCGCGCGTCGGCGCGCGCGGCGGCAAGCGGCAGCCGCACCAGCTCGGAGACGCGCAGCCCGCTCGCATAGAGGAGCTCGAGGATGCAGCGCAGCCGCAAGCCTTCGGGCGTCGGGTCGCGGCCGGCGGCGGCGATCAGCGCCGCGATCTCGTCCTCGCCCAGCGTCTTCGGCAGCGGCCTTCCGGGCCGCGGACCATCGAGGCCGAGGGAGGGATCGTCGTGCCGCACACCGTCCACCACGAGGAAGC
>DATKPX010000472.1:0-2543 GCA_035523855.1 Allostellaceae bacterium | reverse complement strand
GCTATCGCGAGGGAGACGGATCGGTCCCAGGAGTGCGCGCCCGCCCATGCCGCAAGCGCCCGCCATGCGCGATCTCGAGAGCCGGCGGCGCGCCCTGCGCCGCAGCAAGCTGCGCGCCGCCGGGCTGCTGCTGCTGGCGGTGCTGGTCTTCATCGCCACCCGCCTCGACGCGGAACCCTCCTTCTGGGTCCGCCTGGTCGCCGCCGCGGCGGAGGCGGCGATCGTCGGCGGCCTTGCGGACTGGTTCGCCGTCGCCGCCCTCTTCCGCCACCCGCTCGGCCTGCCGATCCCGCACACCGCCCTCATTCCCGCCCGCAAGGACGAGATCGGCCGCTCGCTCGCCGCCTTCGTGCGCGACCAGTTCCTCGATCCCGACCTGTTGATCGAGCGGCTGCGCCGCAGCAACCGCGCGGCGCAGCTCGCGCAGTGGCTGGCCACGCCCGCCGCCGCGGCATTCGTCGCCGACCGCCTGGTCGCCATCATGCCGATCCTGCTGAGCCGCGCCGACGACGCCGAGCTGCGCCGGTTCCTGCGCGACGCCGCCCAGGGCGGGCTGCAACGCCTCGACCTGGTGCCGACGATCGACGCCGTCATCGAGACGATGGTCAAGGCCGGCAAGCACATGGAGATCCTCGACGCGCTGCTGGAGATCGCCGAGCCCTCGCTCGAGAGCCTCGAGGAGCCGATCATCGCCAAGGTGGGCGAGCGCACCGGCCGGTTCTTCCCGGCCTATTTCGACCGCAAGATCGGCGAGGGGGTGGTGAAAGGCGCGCAGAAATGGATGACGGCGGCGCGCACCCGCGGCAGCGACGAGCGCCAGAGGCTGGAGGAGTGGACGGCGACGGGGATCGCGAGCTTCCGCGCCTCGGAGGATTACCGCGCGCTGCTTCGCCGCGCCCAGGAAAGCGTGCTCGGCCATCCGGCGCTCGCGCATTCTTTCGGCACCATCTGGGACGAGGTGAAGCGCGAGCTCACCGCGGACGCGCTGTCGCCGGCTCCGCGGCTGCGCGAAGTCAGCGCCGAGATCGTTCGCACCATCGGCCGCCTGCTGCAGGAGACGCCGGCGATGCAGCAATACCTGAACGGCGCCATCGAGCGCCTGCTGGTGGACTATATCGCGCCCTGGCGCGCCGAGATCGGCAACTACATCGCCGATGTCGTCGCCGGCTGGGACGGCCGCCAGGTCGCCGAGCTCATCGAGCTGCAGGTCGGCAAGGATCTGCAATACATCCGCATCAACGGCACCCTCGTCGGCGCCCTGATCGGCAGCGGGCTCTTCCTGCTCGGGAGCGCGCTGCCGCGCCTCATCGAGGCGCTGTCGGCGATCCGGCCTTAGCTCCGGGTTTGCGCTTTCCGGCGCGTGCGATCGCCCGCGCACCTCGCCGGACCCCGCCGCCGCCAGCGGTGGCAGGACCGACCGGCCCAGTCCGACCAAATTCCCACGATCTGGAACATGGAGCGGGTGAAGGGAATCGAACCCTCGTCGTAAGCTTGGGAAGCTTCTGCTCTACCATTGAGCTACACCCGCGCCCGCCGGACTTTAGACGAAGGCGGCGCGGGGCGGCAAGCCGGCCGCAAGACGCGGGGATTTTTCCTACGGGGCGGCGCGCGCTTCGCCGGCCGTCGCGTAGATCTCCTCGACATAGCCGGGTCTTACCCAGCTCGGCGTGCGCTCGACGCGACGCAGGCCTGGCGTTTCGCCGGCCAGGCGGGAGACCCAGACCTGGCCGTTGGGCGCCTCGTGGTTGCAGCTGAAGAAGAGGCCGTCGACGGCGGCGGCGATCCAGGTCAGATAGTCCCTGACCACGGCCTCGCTCATTTCGGGCATGGAGTTCTCGTTGAGGACGGCATGGGTGGCGCCGGCGGCGATCCCCGAGAGGCCCTGCGGCGGCAGCAGGCGGATCGACTTCTCGCTCCGCGTCGACGCCTCGCCGAAGAGCACGAGCTCGAAATCAGGCAGCGCCTTGGCGAGGAAATAGCCCTGCAGCACGCTCGCCATCGGCAGGTCGATGATGGTGTAGCTGCCGGTCGGTATCCGCCCCAGCCGCAGGAAGGCGAAGCAGGTGCCGCCGGAGCCCGCGCCGATCTCGAGCACGTTGACGCGCGGATGGCGGTCCGCCAGCACGCGGTCGATCGCCGCGGCGAATCTGAGCGCGACGTAGAGATCCTCGGGCTGCTCCGGCGTGATCGTCCCGCCGGCAAAGGCGAGGCCGTAGCTGGCGCCGATATCGGGAAAGCCCAGCGAGGTTCCCAGCGCCGCCTCCAGCCGGCGCAGCATCTCGTCGTAGCCGTCGTTGAACGCAAACCGTCGCGGGCCCTGCTCCGCGGCCTCGCTGTTCACCAGGCCGAGATATTCGCAAAGCCGCGCGAGATGCAGCAGCGTCTGGCTCTCGATCAGCCCGCGCTGCAGGGGATCGCGCACCATGTCGGCGCTGGAGATCCCCCACATGAAAGGCTCGCGGAACATGTTGGCGAGCAGCGCCGCGAGCGCCTTCGGCTCGCCATCCGCCAGGCAGCGGGCGAGCGGCTGCCAGTGCCGCGCA
>DATKPX010000471.1:0-2929 GCA_035523855.1 Allostellaceae bacterium | reverse complement strand
CATGCATGATCATCTGGATCGAGTCGCAGGATGCCGCCGTCATCGCCTTGCTGGCGTTCCTGCTCTCCTACGCGCTCGCCGCGCTCGCCTTCGCCATCGTCGTGTGGCTGTCGCGACGGCCGGTGGCGGCGGCGCTGAAGGCGACCACGCCGGTCATGCTGACGCCGCTTGGGCTGCTGGCCGGCCTGGTGATCGGGTTCCTCGCCTCCCATGTCTGGTCGAACGTGGACCGCGCCAACGGCTACGTGTCGCAGGAAGCCGACGCCCTCCGCGAGACCATGCTGCTGGCGGAGGCGCTGCCTGCGGAGCTGCGGGGCACGGTGCGGGACGCGATCGGCAAGTACCTGCGCTTCGTCGATGACGAGGACTGGCCGGCGATGATGCAGGGACGCGCGCGGGCCGGCACCACTCCGGTGGGTCTCGGCGAGGCCTTGACGGCCCTGCTCTCCTACGCGCCGGCGCAGCCCGGCCAGCAGATCGCCCAGCAGCGCGCCGTCGCCACCATCGAGCGGGCGCTGGAGGCGCGATGGAACCGGATCACCCTCAGCAAGGCGGCGATCTCGCCGATCCAGTGGGCGACCATCGTGCTGCTCGACCTGCTGCTGCTGCTGACGATCGGCATCGTGCACATGGACCGCTGGCCGGCGGCGGCGCTCAACCTCGCCAGTTTCGCCACCGCGATCGCCGCCTGCCTCATCCTGCTGCTGGTCAACGACCGGCCATTCTCGACCGGCGGCTTCATCCTGCAGCCGGACGCGCTCCGCGAGATCGGCCGGACCGGCTAGCGGCGGCCGGCGACAGCGACCGTCAGCGCTTGATCGCCGGATCCTCGCCGCGGCTTCGCCGCTTGCCGGCGCGCTCGGCCTTCTTCAGCGACTCGCCCTCGGGGCCGGCGAGCGCGTCGGCCGCCTCGCGCGCCCGCCGCTCGGTCTGGCCGCTCTCGGCGAATTTCCGGGTGCGGCGGTTGTAGTCCGCGGCAGCGGTGCGGCTGCCTTCGCCTTCATTGGCGCTCTGCGTGCCCTTCCCCTGCGTCGCGCCGCTCGGCCGGTCGCCCCGCACCTCGGTCTCGGCCTGCAGCCAATGGTCGAGGGCGCGGCCTTCCGGGCGCCCTTCGTTTTCCCAGATCTCATACGCTTTCGACCGTACGCGCTCGCTGCCGCTCATGGTGATCTCCCAATCAGCCGGATGTCTTGGTCTCTGATGCTGGCGTCCCCGCTTGCTGGTCCGGATCTTCGACCTCGACGGGCGTGATCCAGGTTCGTTCGAAATTGGGGGTGAGCCCGCGCGCCCGCGCGCGGCGCGTGAGCTCCTCCCGCGCATGATCGTCGAGCAGCACGCCGGCCTGCGCGCTCTCGAGATGGCGCGCGCAGAGCGGCAGCCGCACCAGCCAAGTTAGCGGCTCCACGTTCTCCTCGTCGAGCGGCACATGCAGCAGGGGCGCCCAGAGGGCGTCGTTCAAGCAGTCCTCGCGCGCGCATTTCATGAAAAAAACAACGGCGGGAGCGGCGGTTAGTTGCGGCGCAGCGGGAAGAAATACCGCCGCCGCGCCCGATGCTTAGGGAACCGCCGCGCACGCCGCTGCGTTGATCAGGGAGATTCATGTTTCCTCCAGGAGATCAGGCCATGCGCGGGTACAAAGCAGCTCTGATGGCGGCCGGCGTTGCCGCAATGACGGCGGGGACGGCACTCGCCCAAGGCGCGCCGCAGACGATATCGGCGGTCGACGTCAAGACCGTCGCCTCGGGCTTCCGCGCCTCGAAGGTGGTCGGCAGCACCGTGGTCGACGACCGCAACGAGTCGATCGGCAAGATCGACGATCTCATCGTGGCGACGCAACCCGCCGGGGTGTACGCCGTGCTGTCGGTCGGCGGCTTTCTCGGCATGGACAGCAAGCTGGTCGCGATCCGCTACGACCAGCTGCGCGCCGACCCCCAGCACAACGGCTATGTCCTCGCCGGCGCGAGCAAGGAGAGCCTGAAGACGCTGCCGCAGTTCGAATACGCCAAGTAGGCGGCGCAAGCCGGCGCCCCGCCACGCCGCGGGGCGCGGGCCGCCGCGCGTTACGCTACGCAGAGGCGATCGGCGCGTATTCATTCGGTTTCGCCTCTCCTGCGTATTTCTCCACCTGCACCAGACCGTCGTGGCAGACCGGCCCCTGCGCCAACTGCGAGGTGCCGCGTTGCGCCGTGAGCGTGCTGGCGCAGCCGCCGCGATCGAGACTGCCGATCTTGCCAGGCTCGCTGGGCGCGTACCAGGAGCCTTCGTGGATGATCACCACCCGCTCGCGCAGGCCCGCCGTCACCATCGCGCCGCAGAGCACCGCGCCGCGGTCGTTGAAGACCCGCACGATGTCGCCGGTGGCGATGCCGCGCTCCGCGGCGTCCTTGGGATTGATGTAGACCGGCTCGTAGCCCCTCACCTTGCTGAACTGGTGCAGCGCCTGCACGTTGTCGTAGGAGGAGTGCCGGCGATAGGGCGGATGCTTGTTGACGAGATGGAGCGGGTACTGCGCCGCCTTCGCGCCGCCGAGCCACTCGAAGGGCTCCATCCACTGCGGCGTGCCCGGACAGTCCGCATATTTGAAGCTCGCGATCGCCTCGGAGTGGATCTCGAACTTGCCGGACGGCGTCTTCAAGGGATTGGCCTTCGGATCCTTGCGGAAGGCCTCGAAGGCCACGTAGGGCGTGTCGTCAACCGGCAGCTCGTAATACCCGACCTTCTGGAACTCCTCGTAGCTCAGCTTCACGTCGGAGAGCGACAGCAGCTTGCGCAGCCAGGCGTCCTCGCTCTCCATCCCCATGGTGAACTTGTCGTAGAAGCCGAGCCGCTTCGACAGATCCTTGAAGATGTCGAAGTCGGTGCGCGATTCGCCGACCGGGTCGATGATCTTGTGCTGGTAGACGACGTAGCGCCAGAAGTAGCAGATGTC
>DATKPX010000470.1:0-3317 GCA_035523855.1 Allostellaceae bacterium | reverse complement strand
GGTGTAGGGCGGCGCCGCTGGCCGCTGTTCGCGCATTCACCATTCCTTGCGTCATGGCCGGGCTTGACCCGGCCATCCACGCCTTTTCTTCAAGCACGGAGCAGCGCAGGGACGTGGACCCCCGGCTCAAGGCCGGGGGTGACGTCGTTGTCGAATTGCGAGAGGCGTAACCTCACCCCATCTGCAGATGCGCGTGCCGCATCCGCTTCAGCGCGGTGAGCGCCAGGAACGCCGTGGTCGCGTCGAGGATCGCCACCAGGAAGAAGACCGCAGTCCAGTTGCCGGTCATCTCCTGCAGCCAGGCGGCGGCCGGGCCGCCGAGGATCGAGCCGACGCCCTGGGCGATGTAGAGGAAGCCGTAATTCGTCGAGGCGAACTTGGCGCCGAAGGTATCGGTGAGGGTCGAGGGGAAGAGCGAGAAGATCTCGCCCCAGCCGAAGAAGACGAGGCCGGTCATCACCACGAAGACCGCGGGCTTGTCGATGAAGGCGAACATCACGAGGATCGCGATCGCCTCCAGGAAGAAGGCGAGGCCCATGGTGTTCTCGCGGCCGATATGGTCGGAGACCCAGCCGAAGAACGGGCGCGTGAGGCCGTTGGTGGCGCGCGACAGTGAGAGCGAGAGCGGCAGTGCCGCCATCCCCAGCACCATCGCCTGGCCGACATTGTACTGCTTGGCGAAGGCGCCGACGTTCGAGACCACCATCAAGCCGCCGGTCGACATCATCGTCATCATGATGAAGAGCAGATAGAAGATCGGGCTCTTCAGCATCTCGGAGGGCGTGTAGCTGCGGCGCGACTGCCGCTCGTCGCGGACCGCGACGACGCCGACCGGGTGATAGGCTTCCGGCGGCGAGCGCAGCCCCAGCGCTGCGGCGAACCCGATCACTGCCTGGATCGCGCCCCAGATGAGCCACGTCTTTGCATAGCCGTAGCCCGGCAGCATGTCGGAGATCGGGAAGGTGGTGAGAATGGCGCCGACGCCATAGCCGGCGGCGGCGAGCCCGGTGGCGAAGCCGCGCCGGTCGGGAAACCAGCGCACCATCAGCCCGATGATGCCGACATAGACGATGCCGGTGCCGAAGCCGCCGACCACGCCGTAGGTCAGGTAGAGCATCCAGACATTGGTCGCATAGGCGGAGAGCATCCAGCTCGCGCCCGCCATCACCGCGCCGGTGGAGATCAGCGCCCGGGCGCCGAAGCGCTCGACCAGGCTCGCCTGCAGCGGCGACAGGAAGGTCTGCAGGATGATCAGCAGCGAGAACGCCCATTGCAGCACGGCGAGGGTGACGCCGTATTCCTTGGTGAGCGCGCCGGTGAAGAGCGCCCAGGTATATTGCGGGCTCGAGATCGACATCATGACGACGAGCCCGAGGCCGAGCTGGCCCCAGCGGTAGCCGACGCCTTGCGTGGCAGTTGCGGCGGAGACGGTCATGGTAAATCCCCCTGTTGCGATGTTATGGCCGCGGGTTTCCGCGAGGTTCTTGCATGCCCTGTGCCATTGGAATACCGAGGCGATCGCGGGCGATCGGCCGCCGCGTGTCGCCTCACCCCGGTCAAAATGCCGCTGGAAAAGGCATGCGGCGCATGCTTTCTTGGCATTTATCGTGGGATTAAAAGCCTATCACGATCCCGTGCGACGTCTGATCAAATCGGACTGATCCAATCGACTGGAGCGGCAGCTTGATGTTCACCACCCGACCGGAACTGCGCGGCACATTCGGCGTCGTCTCCACGACCCACTGGCTTGCCTCATCGGCCGCGATGGGCATCCTCGAGCGCGGCGGCAACGCCTTCGATGCCGCGGCGACGGCGGGCTTCGTGCTCCAGGTGGTGGAGCCGCATCTCAACGGTCCCGGCGGCGACGTGCCGATCCTGCTGTGGAACCGCCGCGCCGGCCGCGTCGAGGCGATCTGCGGTCAGGGCGTGGCGCCGGCCGCCGCCGCCATCGCCGCCTTCGACAAGCTCGGCCTCGATCTCGTCCCCGGCACCGGCCTGCTGCCGGCGGTGGTGCCCGGCGCCTTCGGCGCCTGGATGAAGCTCCTCAATGACTACGGCACCATGCGGGTGGAGGACGTGCTGACGCCGGCGATCCACTACGCGGGCGGCGGCTACCCGCTGGTGGCGCGCATTCCCGCGGCGATCGAGAGCGTGCGCCAGCTCTTCGAGACAGAATGGCCGACATCGGCGGCGATCTATCTCGCGGGCGGCCGCGTGCCCGAGACGGGCCGGCTCTTCCGCAACCCCGGCATCGCCCAGGCCTATACGCGCGTCATCGGCGAGGCGCAGGCGGCGGGCGGCGGCCGCGAGGCGCAGATCGAGGCGGCACGCCGCGCCTGGTACGAGGGCTTCGCCGCCGAGGCGATCGACCGCTTCTATCGGACGCAGGAGCTGATGGACACCTCGGGCCGGCGCCATCGCGGCTTCCTCAGCGGCAACGACATGGCGCGCTGGCGGGCCAAGGTCGAGGCGCCGCTCACCTACGACTACCACGGCTACACCGTCGCCAAATGCGGGCCCTGGAGCCAGGGGCCATTCTTCCTGCAGCAGCTCGCGCTGCTGAAGGCGCTCGACATCGCTGCCATGGATCCGCTCGGGCCGGAATTCGCCCATGCGGTGGTGGAGAGCGCGAAGCTCGCCTTCGCCGACCGCGAGGCATGGTATGGCGATCCCGATTTCGTCGAGGTGCCGGTCAGGGCGCTGCTCTCCGACGACTATGCCGCCGAGCGCCGGGCGCTCATCGGTGATCGCGCCTCCTTCGAGCTCCGGCCCGGCTCGCCCGACGGTCGCGCGCCGCGCCTGCCGCAGGCGGTGCTGGCGCGCCGCGCCGGCATCGGCGCGGTGGCCGGCGTCGGCGAGCCAACCCAGGCGCGCCTCGGCGTCGGCGAGCCCACCATGGCGCGCGAGGCCGACCGCCGCGCCACCGCAGGCGACACCTGTCACGTGGACGTGATCGACCGCTGGGGCAACATGGTGGCGGCGACGCCGAGCGGCGGCTGGTTCCAGAGCTCGCCGGCGATCCCGGAGCTGGGCTTCAGCATCACCACGCGCGGCCAGATGTTCTGGCTGGAGGAGGGACTTCCGAACAGCCTCGCGCCCGGCAAGCGGCCGCGCACCACCTTGACGCCGTCGCTCGCGCTTCGGAACGGTGAGCCCTATATGGCCTTCGGGACGCCCGGCGGCGACCAGCAGGAGCAGTGGCAGATGGCCTTCTTCCTGCGCCACATCCATCACAACATGAATCTGCAGGAGGCGATCGACGCGCCCTCCTTCCACACCGAGCACATGCCGAGCTCGTTCTGGCCGCGCGAGGCGAA
>DATKPX010000469.1:0-4937 GCA_035523855.1 Allostellaceae bacterium | reverse complement strand
CGGCGGGCGATGCTGGCGGGCGGCATCGCCGCGAGCTTCGTCGCCAGCCTCGGCCTCGGCGCGCTGGTCGGCCGGCTCGGGCGCTCGGCGCCCAAGACCGCAGCGCTGCCGCCGCATACCATGGTGGCCTCCCGCCCCGCGCCGCCACGCCTCATGGAGGAGGAGCCGCTGCCCGGCGACGTCTATATCCCGAAGGCGGACGCCCGCGTGCCCACGCCGCAGCCGCGCGCCAGCCAGGCGACGCCGCCCTGGCTCGCCAATGCGGAGCCGCTGGTGCCGGCGGGCGGCACGCCGGTGGTTGCCATCGTGATCGACGATCTCGGCCTCGACCATGCCCGCAGCGAGCGCGCGCTGGCGTTTCCCGGCGCGGTGACGCTCGCCTTCATGACCTATGCGGAGGGCCTTTCGCGCTGGGCGGCGGCGGCGCGCGCCGGCCGCCACGAGCTCCTGGTCCATGTGCCGATGCAGCCGCTCTCGCCCCAGGCCGATCCCGGCCCCAACGCCCTCACCACCGGCCTCTCCGAGGCGGAGATCCGCCAGCGCCTGCGCTGGGGCCTCGGCCGCCTCGACGGCTATGTCGGCGCCAACAACCACATGGGCAGCCGCTTCACCGAGAACGCCGCCGGCATGGGCGTGGTGATGGACGAGCTGAAGGCGCGCGGCCTTCTCTTCCTCGACAGCCGCACCACCGCGGCCAGCGCCTGTGCGCCGCTCGCCGCCGCGCGCGACCTCCCGTTCGCGGCGCGCAACGTCTTCCTCGACAACGAGCCCTCGGTGCCGGCGGTGACCAGGCAGATCGTGGCGCTGGAGGATGTGGCGCGCCGGCACGGCAGCGCCATCGGCATCGGCCATCCCCATGACGGCACGCTCACCGCGCTCGCCGAATGGCTGCCGACCGCGACGACCCGCGGCGTGCTGGTGGTGCCGCTCACCTCGGCGATGCGCCACGGCGCGCTCAGGAGCTGATCCCGCCGCCCCTTAACGGGATTTAATGTTAGGATCACGGCGGCCGGACTAAGATCCCGGCCAGTTCACGGATTGGCGGAGGGTCTCGCCATGGCGGATTTATCGCGGACGCGGCGCCAGCTTTTGCTCGGTACCGCCAGATGGGTCGGCGGCTTGGCCTCGGTGGCGGCGGTGACCGCCGCCCGGCCGGCGCAGGCGTTCCAGACCTACGTCGCCAATCCCGCGAGCGGCGTCGGCCTTCTCTATGCCGACCGCTGCGGCCCCGCCAACGAGCACGCGCAGCTGATCTCCGAGCTGCAGAATCGGCTCAACAGCGATCCCGCGCTGCCCTCGCTCACGGTGACCTGCCCGCTCTGCGGCTGCCCGGTGACCGTCACCCGCTAGATCGGTCGAGTGCGCCGCGGCGCACTCCGGCTTTCCTGACTGGACTGCATCGGCGCTGAGCCGGCTCCCCTGCCGGCGCAAGGACGTTGCGCGCCCGCCGCTCGACGCTTCCCGCGACGAAATGTTATAACATTCCATCGCCCCGGGCGGCTTCCGTTGTTGGAGATCCTTGCATGCGTCGACTTGCTTTCCTCGCCGGCCTCCTGCTGGCAACCGGCCTGGTGCCGGCGCGCGCCGAGCCCGTCCGCATCGTCGCGGCGGAGAATTTCTACGGCGACGTCGCCGGGCAGATCGGCGGGCCCGACGTCCATGTCGTCAGCATCCTCAGCAATCCCGATCAGGACCCGCATCTCTTCGAGGCGAACGCCTCCACCGCGCGCGAGATCGCCGCGGCCGCGATCGTGATCCTGAACGGCGCCGATTACGATCCCTGGATGTCGAAGCTGCTCGCCGCCTCGCCGGCGAAGGGGCGCGAGACCATCGAGGTGGCAAGGCTCGTCCACAAAAAGCCCGGCGACAATCCGCATCTCTGGTACGATCCCGGCACCATGCCGGCCTTCGCCAGAGCCCTCGCCCTCAGCCTCGAGAAGCGCGATCCTGCCCATCGCGACGACTACGAGCGGCGCCTCGCCGCCTTCATCGCGTCGCTGCAGCCGATCGACGAGGCGGTGGCGGCGCTCCGGCGCGATCATGCCGGCCAGCCGGTGACCGCGACCGAGCCGGTCTTCGGCTACATGGCGACGGCGATCGGCCTCAGGATGCGGAACGAGCGCTTCCAGCTCGCGGTGATGAACGACACCGAGCCCAGCGCCTCGGCGATCGCCGCCTTCCAGAAGGATCTCCGCGGCAAGGCGGTGAAGGTGCTCATCTACAACAGCCAGACGAGCGAGGCGCTGACGCAGAAGATGCGCGAGCTCGCGAAAGAGTCCGGCGTCCCCGTGGTGGGCGTCACCGAGACCGAGCCGCCGGACACCCGGTTCCAGGACTGGATGCTGGCCGAGCTCGCGGCGCTCAGGACGGGACTTTCCGGCAAAGAGCCGTGAGCGCGATCGAGCTCCGCCATCTGACGCTCAGGCGCGGCGCGCGGCAGGTGCTCGCCGGCGTCGATGCCGAGATCGGCGAGGGCGAGTTCATCGGCGTCCTCGGCCCCAACGGCTCCGGCAAGACGACGCTGCTGCAGGCGCTGCTGGGGCTGCTGGCGCCGGAGGCGGGCGAGATCCGCATCTTCGGCAGGCCGCCGGCGCGCGGCAATCCCGCCGCCGGCTACATGCCGCAGAAGCGCGCGGCGCTCGCCGATCTCCGCCTCTGCGGCTGGGACTTCGTCGCCAGCGCCTATGAGGGCCAGCGCTGGGGGCTGCCGCTTCTCGGCGCCGCCGGCAGGCGCGAGGTCGCCTGGGCGCTCGAGACGGTGGAGGCAGCCGAGCTCGCCGAGCGGCCGGTCAACCAGCTCTCCGGCGGCGAGCTGCAGCGCCTGCTGCTGGCGCAGGCGCTGCTGGGCAAGCCGCGGCTGCTGCTGCTCGACGAGCCGCTCATCAGCCTCGATCCGCGCTACCAGCAGACGGTGGTCGGCATCGTCAAGCGCGCGCAGCAGGCGCTCGGCATGACCGTGCTGTTCACCGCCCACGAGCTCAACCCGCTGCTGCCGGCGCTGGACCGCGTGCTCTATCTCGGCCGCGGCCGCGCCGCGCTCGGCACGGTGGAGGAGGTGATGACCTCCCCGGTGCTGTCGCGGCTCTATGGCGCCCCCATCGACGTCCTGCGCATCAAGGACCGCATCATCGTGGTGGCGGCCCATGGCGAGGCCGAGGCCGAGGCGCATCGCCACGACGACGACGGCCATCACCACGATCACGGCCACTCCCATGCTTGACTACGATTTCATGCGCACCGCCTTCGCGGCGGGCTTCGTGGTGGCGCTGGTGGCGGGCGCGGTGGGATATTTCCTGGTGCTGCGCAACCTCACCTTCGCCGGCCATGCGCTCTCCCATGTGGGCTTCGCCGGCGCCACCGGCGCGCTGCTGGTGGGGGTGCCGCCGTTCTGGGGCCTGCTGGCGCTGACCCTCGCCGCCAGCGCCGCCATGGGGCTGCTGGGCGAGCGGCTGCGCGGCCGCGATGTGGCGGTCGGCATCATCCTCTCGATGTCGCTGGGCCTCGGTGTCCTCTTCCTCAGCCTCTACACCGCCTACGCGACGCAGGCGACGGCGCTCCTCTTCGGCAATGTGCTGGGAGTGAGCCGCGACAATCTCCTCTCCCTGGTGGCGCTGGCGGCGGTGAGCCTCGCGGCGCTGGCGGCGATCTCGCGGCCGCTGCTCTTCGCCACCCTCGATCCGGAGCTCGCCGAGGCGAAGGGCCTGTCGCTGCGGCTCATCTCGGTGCTCTTCCTTCTCATCGTCGGCATCGCCGTCGCCGAGGCGGTGCAGGTGGTGGGCATCCTGCTGGTCTTCGCGCTGATGGTCGGACCCGCCGCCGCCGCGCTCCGCATCACGCCGCGGCTCCGGGTCGGGCTGGTGCTGGCGGTGCTGCTGGCGATCGCCGAGACCTGGATCGGCATCGCACTCGCCTATGTGACGGACTGGCCGCCCACCTTCTGGATCACCGCGCTCAGCTCCGGCGCCTATCTGCTGACCCTGCTGGTGCCGCAGGCGAGTGCCCGGCCGGCGCCCCGCGCCCTCGCCAAGCCGGCGGAGCGCGTCACACCTTGAAGGCGCTCGCCACCTCCGGCGGGAACAGCTCCTCCGGCGTCAGCTGCCGATGGCAGACGCCCTGCTCGTAGGCCCATAGCAGGAAAGGCTCCAGGGTCGAGCGGTTGGCGGCGACGCCATAGGGCCAGTACTCGCCCTCGAAGAGCTCGCGATACTGCCGCGCGTGCTCGAAGCTCCAGGGGATCGGGAAGCGCGAGGCGGTCGCCTCGAAGGCGCGCTCGACGCTGCGGCGCTTGGCATTCTCGAAGGCGGTCATCATGTTCATCGCCGCCCAGGGATGGGCATTGAAGACGTCGCGCTTCATGGCGACGCAATGCATGATCGGAAAGACGCCGGTGCGGCGCCAGTAGTCGCGCTCGACGGGCAGGAAATCCTCGACGAGGCGGGTGACCCGGGGATCGCCGGCCTCGAAAGCGGCGGGCGCGTGCGCCGTCATCACCGCATCCACTTCGCCCGCCAGCAGCATCGCGTTGAGGCTGGTGTCCGGCCGCCGCTCGATCTCGACGCCGGCCGGCAGCTTCAGCTTCACCTTCTCGGCGCGCCCCGCCTCGTTGACGCCGGCCTGCACCCACCTGATGTCGCCGAGCGCGATCCCGTGATCGTGCATCAGCAGCCCGCGCGTATAGACCGCGGCGGTCTGCGCCCATTCCGGCAGGCCCACGCGCTTCCCCCTGAGGTCGACGATCGCCTTGAGTCCGCTGTCGCGGCGCACATAGAAAGAGGAATGCCGGAACATGCGGGAGGGGAAGACCGGCAGCGCGGTCAGCGAGGTGTCGCCCTGGGAAATGAGCGACACGTATTTCCCCATCGACATCTCCGAGAGATCCCACTCCCGGTAGAGGGTGAAGCGGAAGAAGATCTCCTCGATCGGCAGCGTCAGCACGG
>DATKPX010000468.1:0-2546 GCA_035523855.1 Allostellaceae bacterium | reverse complement strand
GCGCAGCTTGCCGAAGAATTCCGAGCGGTACTCGGCGAGCTCCTGCACCTTGTTGGCGAGCGCCACGTTGAGGCGCTTGCCGAGATCGGCGATCTGCACCTCCTGGTCCTTCGCCTTCTGCTCGGAGGCGTCGAGGGCGGCGGCGAGGCGCTGCATCTGGTCGCGGAGCGCGTTGATCTGCTGATTGAGGAGCGCGACCTGGTTCTGCGCGCTGTCGAGGGCGGCGTTCTTGTCGCGGGCGCTCGACTGCGCCTCGTCGGACTTCTGCGTCAGCTCCGCCACTTGCGCCTGCAGCTTGTCGCGCGCCGCGATCGAGGCCTGCAGCTGGCTCGAGACCTGCGCCAGGTTGAGGCGAAGGTCCGCGCTCGCCTTGCGCTCGAGATCGAGGAGGCCGGTGAGCTCGGCGACCTGCTGATTGAGGCGCGAGAGGGCGGCGTCGCGGCCGGAGAGCGCGCTCACCAGGAAGAACTGCGCGCCGGTGAAGATCAGCAGCACGAAGATGATGACCATCAGCAGCTGCGACAGCGCGTCGACGAAGCCCGGCCAGATGTCGATGCCGGGACGCCGATGCCGGCGGGCAAGCGGCATGGCCTAGCGCTCCGAGCGCTCGGCTTCCTCGGCGAGCGCGGCGATGGTGCGCGCGACGAGGCGGATCTCGTTGCGAATCTCCTGCACGGCGGCGCCGCGGCCCTGGGAGACGTCCTCGTAGAGCCGCGCCAGGTGCATCTCGATGTTGCGGAGATGCGAGCGCGTCTCGTCCTGCGCCGGCCCGCGCTGGGTCGCGTCGGCGAGGCGCTGCAGCACCGGTTTCAGGTCCATCTGTCCCTCGGCGAGCTTCACCAACAGGTTCTGCTCGGCGCGCATCTGGTCGGTGAGCGCGCTCAAGCGGTCGGTGAGCGCCACCACGTTGGTGTTGGCGGAGATCCGGCTTTCCTCGCCGCGGCCCATGATCCGCTGCAGCCCCTCGAGGCTGTCGGCGGTCTGCTCGAGGAGCGCCTGGATATAGGCCGGCACCGAGGCCTCGCCGCCATCGGAGACGATCGAGCCGCCGGAGAGCCGGGTGAAGCCGGAAAGCCACTCCTCGAGGTCGTTGTAGAAGCGGTTCTGCGCGAGGCCCGCCTGCAGGTCGAGGAAGCCCAGCACCAGCGAGCCCGCGAGGCCGAAGAGCGAGGAGCTGAAGGCGGTGCTCATGCCGGCGAGCGGCGCCTCGAGCCCGGCCTTGAGATCGGCGAAGGCGCGCGTCGCATCGGCGCCGGCGGCGCCGAGCGCGCCCAGCACGCCGCCCACCGCGCCCACCGTCTCCAGGAGGCCGTAGAAGGTGCCGAGCAGGCCGAGGAAGACAAGGAGGCCGATCAGGTAGCGCGCCGTCTCGCGGGTCTCCTCGAGGCGCGTGCCGATGCCGTCCAGGAGAGTGCGCAGCGAGGCCGGCGACAGGCTGACGCGGCCGCCCTTGCGGTCGGCGAGCATATGGGCGAGCGGCGCGATCAGGCGCGGCACCCGGTCGCGCATGGGATCCGCCTTGCTGCGGCGGAAGCGCTCGATCCAGGCCACCTGCGGATTGAGCAGCAGCACCTGGCGGAAGATGTAGATGATGCCGGCAACCAGGATGAAGAGGATGAGCCCGTTCACCGCGGGATTGCCGAAGAAGAAGCGCACCAGCGCCGGCGCCAGCAGCGCCGCCACCAGGCAGACGCCGAGCAGGAACAGGCCCATGCGGATGAGGTAGCGTTGCGGGCGGGTCACGGCCGGATCGCCCCGCGCGCGGCTCGAGCGGGCATCACCGCTCCACCGCCACGATGTCGACGCGATCCGCGGGGCCGCCGCTGTCCGGGCGGTTGCCGAGGGCGCGCACGTCGATGCGGGTGCTGCGCACGCCCTGCTCGATGAGGTAGGAGCGCACCGCGATCGCCCGCGAGAGCGAGACGCGCCGCGCCTGGCTGGTCTGGTCGGGCGCGCCGCTGGCATAGGCGACGAGCTGGATGCGGAGCTGATCGTCGGCCTTCATCGACCGGATCACCGCGTCGAGGGTGGGCTTCGCCTGATCCGCCACGTCGGTGACGTTGGGCTGGAAGACCACGCGGCCGGGGACGCCGCCGCCCGCCGGTACGCTCGCCGTCTGCTGCGGCTGGCTGCGGACCGGGGTAGGGGCGGGCGCCGGCGGCGGCGTGGGCGGCGCCGCGGCAACGGCTGCGGGAGGTGCCGGCGCCGGGCTTGCCGCGGGAGCTGACGGCGGGGTGGGAGCCGGGGTCGGTGTCTGCGCCGTGGTGGCGGCTGCCGCGCCTCCCTCGACGCCTGTCGGCCCGCGCAGGGCGGGCGCCGCGGGCGCGGGTGTCGGCGCCGGAGCGGGTGCTGGCGGAGCGGCGGCGACGGCCGGCGCCGGTGGCGTGAGCGGCATTGGCGCACCCGGTGCCGGCGTGGGTGCGGCAGCGGCCGGCGCTGGCGGCGTCGGGGCCGCCGGCGTCGCGGCGGGCGGTGTCGCTTCCGCCGCGGCCGGCAGCGGCGCCGATTTCTCCCTGGTGACGGGGATCCTCGGGTTGGGCGGCGTC
>DATKPX010000467.1:0-11788 GCA_035523855.1 Allostellaceae bacterium | reverse complement strand
CCGCCGTCTCCATGTTGGCGGCGAGCACGGCGCGGCGATCGGGCACCGTGTCGGGCACCGGCACCAGGGCCATCGCCGGCACGACATAGCGGTCCTGATGCGGATAGAGACAGAAGACGCGCTTGCCGCGGAGATCGCCGGAGGCGTCGGGGCCGAGCGCCTCGACCACGCCGACGGAGGCATAGCCGTATTTCACCGGCGCCGGAAACTCGCCGGCCTGGAACGGGCAGCGCATGCGCTGCCACTCGCTCTTCGGTACGCGGCCCTGGAAGACGAGGCTCTCGGTGCCGCGGCTGATGCCGCTCGCCAGCGCGCGCACCAGCGCCTCGCCGCGACCGGGTGGCGGCAGCTCCTCCTGGCGCAGCTCGCCGCGTCCGGACGCCGCCACCCAGAAGGCGCGGGCGCGCTCAGCCACGGAAATCGCACTCGATCAGCACGTCGGCGCCGAGGGTGAAGCGGCGCACCGCGGGGCGGAGCGCGTCGGCAAGATCGCCGATCTCGGCGAGCTGCAGGCTGGGCCGGCCGGAGCCGATGATCACCGGCGCCACCGCGATCTGCAGCCGGTCGAGCACCTCGGCGGCGAGGAAGCGCGAGACGGTGACGCCGCCGCCCTCGACGAAGAGCCAGTAGAGGCCGCGCCGCGCCAGCACGGAGCGGATCGCCTGCGGCGCCAGGCGCTCGCCCTCGCGCGGCACCGGCACGATCTCGGCGGCGCCAAGACGCGACCGGTCGCGCGCGCGATCGGCGGCGGCGAGCACCAAGGTCGGCGCCTCGGCGTCCTGGAACACCTGGCGGTCGGCGGCGAGGGTGAGGTTGGTGTCGAGCACCACGCGCACCGGCTGATCGCCGGGACAGCGGCGCACGGTGAGGCGCGGATCGTCCTGCCGCACGGTGGCGGCGCCGACGATGACCGCATCGGCAAGCGCGCGCAGGCGGTGGGTGTGGCAGAGATCCTCGGGCCCGGTGAGCCATTGCGAGCTGCCGCCTGATGTGGCGATGCGCCCGTCGAGGCTCTGCGCCAGATGCGCCAGCACGAAGGAGCGCCGGGCCGGCACCAGCGCCAGCGGCAGGTAGAGATCGAGCACGCCGGCGGCCGCCGGCGGCAGCGCCGCGCCGCCCTGCCAGGCGCGGTTCGCGGCAATGTGAATCGGCGTCCCCGCGATATCGAGGTCCATTGGGAGGGCGAGATCGTCCGCGCGCGCGGCGCGGCGCAGCCGGAGCACCGCCTGCCATGCCGCCGCCTCGGCGAGGCCTATCTCTTCCTCAGCGCTGGGCGCCTTGTGATCGCGTAGGTTTGACGGCATTGTCGGTGACATGAACCCCCGGTTTCCCGATACACCTCTGAGCCGCGATCTGTCGACCGAGATAACGGCGTTTCACCGCAGAGTGAAACCGGCCTTCACGAGGACGTGATCGTTGCCGTCACGCTCCCGCACCGAGATCCAGAGCACCCGCGCGGCGCAGGCCGGCGGCGCCGCGCTGCTCGTCGGCGGGCTGGTGCTGCTGGCGCTGGCGGTGCTGGCGGGTGCCGGGCGGACGCGGATGACCGCCACCCTCGCCGGCGCCCTCATCTACGCCATCATCGTCTCGATGATGCTGCGCGGACTCAAGTCCCATGCGCCGCATGCGCGGTTCGGCCTCGCGAACCGGGTGACGCTGCTGCGCGCCGGGATCGCCACCGTGCTGGCGGCGATCGCCATCGAGGGGCTGGCCGGCGGTTATAACGGGCTCGGTCTCGGCATGGCGGGCGCCGGCGCCGCCTGGACCTGGGGGGTGGTCTCGGCGGCGGTCCTCGGCCTCGCCCTCGACGGGGTTGATGGCTGGCTCGCCCGGCGCCTCGACCTCACCAGCGCCTTCGGCGCCCGCTTCGACATGGAGGTGGACGCGTTCAGCGTGCTGGCGCTCTCCATGCTCGTGCTGGTGAGCGGCCGGGCCGGCGGATGGGTCCTGTTGATAGGATTGATGCGCTACGTCTTCATCGGTCTCGGGTGGATCTGGCCGGCGCTGGCGGCGCCCCTGCCGCCGAGCTTCCGCCGCCAGGCGATCTGCGTGTTAACCACGATCGCGCTGCTGGTTGCCCTGCTGCCCGCCATGCGTCCGGCGGAGGCCGGCATTCTCCTGGGCAGCGCGCTCGCGGCCTTGGCATGGTCCTTCGGGGTCGATACCCTGACCCTCCTCACCCGGGGACGCGCCCGGCGGACGGCGGTAAACACAGCCAATTGAAGACGCCCGAGCGGGGCTTGGCGAGGAACGGACGCCGCTTGGCAGCCGTTACCATATATAAGAGGCCATCGAAGCGAGCGGCGAGAGAGGCGGCAATCCCTTGAGTCAGAGATCGTTCCAGCAGCGTCAGGCGCCGCTCCCGGCGGAGCCCTCGGCGCTTGTCGCCATCGACCGCGCGATCACCGAGCTGCGCCGCGGAGGCTTCGTGGTGCTGCGCGCACCCGATGCCGCGTTGCTGCTGCTGGCGGCGGAGGCGGTGACCGACGTGGCGCTCGCCGATCTCGCGCGCCTCGCCGGCGCCAAGCCGGCGCTCGCCATCACCCGCCGGCGCGCCGCGGTGCTGGGCCTTGTCGATGCGCCGATGGGGCCGGGCGGCAGCGTGCTGCTCGCGGTGCCCGAGGGTGCCGATGCGGCGGCGCTGCGCGATCTCGCCGACCCCGGCGCGCCGGTGCCGGCGATCCCGCCGCTCGCGCCGCTCGACGGCACGGTCCGCGCCGCCGCGGACGCGGCGGTGGAGCTGGTGAAGCTGGCGCGCCTGCTGCCGGCCGCCGTGGTGGTGCCGCTCACGCGCGCCGCCGCGCAGCGCCTCACCGGCGCCGCCACCGTGCTCGCGGTGGAGAGCGCGCAAGTGCTGGATTATCAGGCCTCGGCGGCACGCTCGCTGCGTCCGGTGAGTGAGGCGCGGGTGCCGCTCAAGGACGCCGAGCAGACGCGCATCATCGCCTTCCGGCCGAGCGACGGCGGCCTCGAGCATCTCGCCATCCTGATCGGCGAGCCCGATCCGGCGACCCCGGTGCTCACCCGCCTGCACTCGGAGTGCTTCACCGGCGATCTCCTCGGCAGCCTGCGTTGCGATTGCGGCGATCAGCTGCGCGGCGCCATCACCGAGATCGCGCGCGCCGGCGGCGGCGTGCTGCTTTATCTGGCGCAAGAAGGCCGCGGCATCGGCCTCGTCAACAAGCTGCGCGCCTATGAGCTGCAGGATGCCGGCTTCGACACCGTCGACGCCAACGAGCAGCTGGGCTTCGACGCCGACGAGCGCGTCTACCTGCCCGCCGCCGAGATGCTGCGCCAGCTCGGCTTCACCCGCGTGCGGCTCCTCACCAACAACCCCGAGAAGATGGCGGCGCTCACCCGCTGCGGCATCCAGGTGGTGGAGCGGGTGCCGCATGTGTTTCCCGCCAACGGCCACAACGAGCGCTACCTGAAGACCAAGGCGGCGCGCAGCGGCCATCTGCTCTAGCGAACGGCGGCGATCCTGCCGGCACCACCCGGCAGGAGTTGCCGGGGGCTACTGCGGCGCGCACCGAACGCCCTGAAATCCAACAATCTTTTTCTGGCACCGGGCTTGCTTAACCACGCCCGGAGGTTCGCGCATGCCGAATGACGGGATCGATCCCGGTTTTCCCTGGCCTGTGGCGCCGGCGGGTCAGACCGCCGCGGCGGTGCCGCCGGCCGATGACGGCAAGCCCCATGTCTGGGCCCAGAAGGGCTTTCAGTTCCACGACCTGCTCGACATCGTCAATCCGCTGCAGCACCTGCCCGTGGTGTCCTCGATCTATCGCTGGGTCACCGGCGACGGCATCGGCAACCTGCCGCGGGTGGTCGGCGACACGCTCTATGGCGGCGCGGTCGGATTCGTCTCCGGCCTGTTCAGCGTCCTCGTCAAGGAAGAGAGCGGCAAGGATGTCGGCGAGCACGTGATCGCGACCCTGACCGGCGGCGACGATCGTTCCGCCAGCGCAACGACCCAGGCCGCCGCGCCCGCCGATCCTTCCGCCGCCGAAACGAGCGCAGAACCCCAGCCCGCTCCGGCGGCTCCGGCCCCCGCCGTCGCCGCCGCCACAGCGGCGCCCGAAGCAGCCGCCGCAGCGCCGGCCGCCGCGAGCCCGCCCGCGCCAACACCGGCGCCGCCCGCACCGGCGGTGCCCGATCACGCGGCGATCCCGCTCGTGCGCGGCGCTGCGAATACCGCCGCAACCACGGGCGCGCCGCCCGCGGCGTCGAAAGATCCGGCGGAGACCTTCCGCAACGAGATGGCGCAGCGGCAGCGCGCGCTGCAGCAGCGGCCAGCGACCGACAACGGCCGCACCCTCGCCTCGCGGCCGGTGCCGCTCGACATTCCCGCCGGCGCCCTCAGCGGCGCGCCGCCGCAGCCGCGCGTCATCAAGGTGATGGCGCCGACCGCGCCCGCGTCGCCGCAGGCGCCGTCATCCGCCGGCGATCCCACGACCTCGGGCAGCGCCGCAGCACCGCCGAGCGGCCAGCCGATCGAGATCTCGCAGAAAATGCTGAACGCCCTCGACAAGTACATGGCGCTCCAGCAGGTGCAGGGCGCCGGCAACGCCGGCCGCGGCGCCCAGCTCGACGTGAGCCAGTAGCCGGCACCGGCACAGCGCGCTATACCCGCCAGCATGGATCTCACGGTCTTTGCCGATGGCCGCGCGCTCTGGGGCAATCGCACCTTCCGCGCCGCGCTCGGCCTCGCCGGCATCTCCGAGGAGAAGCGCGAGGGCGATCACGCGACGCCCGTCGGCGCTTTTCTGATGCGCGAGGCGCTCTACCGGCCCGATCGCCTCGGCGCGCCGACGACGCCGCTGCCGGCGCGCGCGCTCGCATCCGATGACGGCTGGTGCGACGCGCCCGGCGACCGCGCCTACAATCGCCCGGTGAAGCTGCCCTATCCCGCCAGCGCCGAGCATCTCTGGCGCGCCGACCACATCTACGATCTCATCGTGCCGCTCGGCTACAACGACGATCCCGTGCTGCCCGGCCGCGGCAGCGCGATTTTCCTGCACGTGGCGCGGCCGGATTATTCCGGCACCGAGGGCTGCGTCGCTCTCGCGCTCGCCGATCTCCTGCGCGTGCTGGCGGAAGCGGATCCGCGCTCGCGGGTGATCGTCGGCGATTAGGCGGTCGCGAGCGGCGGCCTGGCGCCGAAGATGGCGGTGCCGACGCGGACATGGGTGGCGCCGAGGCGGATGGCGATCTCGAAATCGCCGCTCATGCCCATGCTGAGATCGGGAAGATCGTGCCGCCGCGCCATCTCGCGCAGCAGCGCGAAATGCGGTGACGGCTCCTGGTCCGCCGGCGGGATGCACATGAGGCCGCGGATCGGCAGCCGGTAGCGCTCGCGGCAGGCGGCGATGAAGGCGTCGGCGTCGGCCGGCAGCACGCCCGCCTTCTGCGGCTCCTCGCCGGTGTTCACCTGGATGTAGCAGAGGGGGCGGCGGCCCAGCTTCTCCATCGCCTGCGCCAGCGCCTCGGCAAGCTTCGGCCGGTCCACCGTCTCGATGACGTCGAAGAGCGCCACCGCGTCCTTCGCCTTGTTGCTCTGCAGCGGCCCGATGAGGTGGAGCTGGAGATCCGGGTGTGCCGCCTTCAGCGCCGGGTATTTCCCCTGCGCCTCCTGGACGCGGTTCTCGCCGAAGACGCGCTGGCCTTGCGCCAGCGCCGCCGCGACCGCCTCGGGTCCATGCGTCTTCGCCACCGCCACCAGCGTCACCGCGGCGGGATCGCGGCCGACGGCGCGGGCCGCCGCGACGATCCGCCCGCGCACCGCGATGAGCCCGGCGGCGACGCCGTCTGCCGCCACACTCATTGAGCGATCAAGGGTTTGCTCCGGCATGCCGGGACCTTGGCGGGCGCGTCCGGCGGCGTCAAGGGCAGGCGCGGAACTCAAGATTTAGCGGCATTTCCCGCCGCCCCGGTGTAGGATGCCGGCGCTTGGGAACCCGGGATTCCCAGGGGTTGCGAGGGAGAACAGCGATGTCGATCCGTACCACGGGACTGGTGCTTCTGATGACGGTGTTCGTCGCCGGATGCGGCATGTTCGGCGGCAATGATTCGGGCGACGTCAAGACCAGCAACCAGACCGCGACCAGCAACGGCAAGTACGATCCGCGCTACGCCGATCCCAAGGATTACAACCCCAAGATCGACAGCAACAACCAGGTGGATGAAACCAGCCTGATGGGCCTGCTGTTCGGCGGCCTCAACAGCGGCAACAACGGTCAGGGCAGCGGCCAGGCGGGCGTCGGCGTCAACAGCTATCTCTGGCGCGCCTCCCTCGACACCGTGAGTTTCATGCCGCTCTCCTCGGCGGATCCCTTCGGTGGCGTCATCATCACCGACTGGTACAGCCCGCCCGACCAGCCGGCGGAGCGCTTCAAGGTCAACGTCTTCATCCTGGGCCGCGAGCTGCGCGCCGACGGCGTGCGCGCCAGCGTCTTCCATCAGACCAAGGACAATGCCGGGCAGTGGGCCGAGGCGCCGGTGGACACCAACACCGCCACCGACATCGAGAACGCGATCCTCACCCGCGCGCGGCAGCTCCGGCTCAGCACCGTCACCAAGTCCTGACGCGCGTCGCACCGGGCGTCGTTCAGCACCTTCATCTAGGGGAGCGCTAGGTCGCGCGATGGCGCGCTATAATTCGCAAGAAAACGAAGAGAAGTGGCAGCGGATCTGGCGCGAGCGCGGCGCCTTCGAGGTGGCGACCGACCCCGCGAAGCCGAAATACTACGTGCTGGAGATGTTTCCCTATCCCTCGGGAAAGCTCCATGTCGGCCACGTGCGCAACTACACCATGGGCGACGTGGTGGCGCGCTACAAGCGCGCGCAAGGCTTCAACGTGCTGCATCCCATGGGCTGGGACGCCTTCGGGCTTCCCGCCGAGAACGCGGCGATCGCCAGCAAGATCCATCCCGCCACCTGGACCTACGACAACATCGCCACCATGCGCGCCCAGCTGCAGCGCATGGGCATCGGCTATGACTGGCGGCGCGAGATCGCCACCTGCCATCCGGAATACTACCGGCATGAGCAGAAGATGTTCCTCGACTTCCTCAAGGCCGGTCTCGCCTATCGCCGGGAGTCCTGGGTCAATTGGGATCCGGTGGAGAACACCGTCCTCGCCAACGAGCAGGTGATCGACGGCCGCGGCTGGCGCTCCGGCGCGCTGGTGGAGAAGCGCCTGCTCTCCCAGTGGTTCCTGCGCATCACCGCCTATTCCGACGATCTCCTGGAGACGATCAAGAGCCTCGACCGCTGGCCCGAGCGCGTGCGGCTGATGCAGGAAAACTGGATCGGCCGCTCCGAGGGCGCGCGGGTCTTCTTCCATATCCGGGGCCGCAAGGAGCGGCTGGAGATCTACACGACGCGCCCCGACACGCTCTTCGGCGCCTCGTTCTGCGCCATCTCGCCCAACCATCCGTTGGCATCCGAGCTCGCGGCGACGGACAAGGAGCTCGCCGACTTCATCGCCGAGTGCAACCGCATGGGCACCAGCGAGGCGGTGCTGGAGCAGGCGGAGAAGCTGGGATACGACACCGGCCTCGAGGCCGAGCATCCGCTGATGCCGGGCAAGACTCTTCCGGTCTATGTCGCCAACTTCATCCTGATGGAGTACGGCACCGGCGCCATCTTCGGCTGCCCGGCGCACGACCAGCGCGATCTCGACTTCGCGCGGAAGTACAAGCTGCCGGTCATTCCCGTGGTGCTGCCGAAAGACGCCGACGCCAAGACCTTCGAGGTCGGCGACGTCGCCTTCACCGACGACGGCACCATGATCAATTCCGAGTTCCTGAACGGGCTCGAGGTGCCGGCGGCAAAGCGCAAGGTGATCGACCGCCTGCAGGAGCTCGGCGTCGGCGCGAGCAGCATCGTGTTTCGGCTCCGCGACTGGGGCGTCTCGCGCCAGCGCTACTGGGGCTGCCCGATCCCGGTCATCCACTGCGGCAAATGCGGCATCGTGCCGGTGCCGGAGAAGGATCTGCCGGTCAAGCTTCCCGAGGACGTCAGCTTCGACAAGCCCGGCAATCCCCTCGACCATCATCCGACCTGGAAGCACGTCACCTGCCCCACCTGCGGCGGCGAGGCGCGGCGCGAGACCGACACCTTCGACACCTTCTTCGAATCCTCCTGGTATTTCCTGCGCTACTGCTCGCCGCGCGACGCCAACGCCTTCGACCGCAAGGACGTCGACTACTGGATGCCGGTCGACCAGTACATCGGCGGCGTCGAGCACGCGGTGCTGCATCTCCTCTATTCGCGCTTCTTCACCCGCGCGCTGACGCAGTGCGGCTATCTCGACCAGAAGGAGCCCTTCGCCGGCCTCTACACCCAGGGCATGGTCTGCCACGAGACCTATCAGGACGTGGACGGCAACTGGCTCTTCCCGGAGGAGGTGAAGCGCGAGGGCGATCGCCTCGTCGATGCCGCCGAGCGGCCGGTGACCGTCGGCCGCCTGGAGAAGATGAGCAAGTCGCGCAAGAACGTGGTCGGCCTCGAGGCGGTGGTGGGCGAATACGGCGCCGACACCGCGCGGCTCTATCTGCTCTCCGACAGCCCGCCGGAGCGCGATCTCGAATGGACCGATGCGGGCATCGAGGGCGTCTGGCGCTATGTCAACCGGCTCTGGCGCCTGGTGACCGAGCCGGCGGCACCGCTGCCGGCGGTGGGCAGCGCGCTCCCCAACGAGCTCTCGGCCGTCGCCGACAAGGCGCGGCGCTTGGCCCACCGCACCATCGCCGCGGTTACCGACGATCTCGAGAAGTTCCGCTTCAACCGCGGCGTCGCGCGCATCCGCGAGCTCACCAACCTGCTCGAGGAGGTGCCGGGCACCGGCGCCGGCGAGGCGGCGGTGCTGCGCTTCGGCATCGAGGTGGCGGTCCGGCTGCTGGGGCCGATGATGCCGCATCTCGCCGAGGAGCTCTGGGAGCATCTCGGCCACAAGACGCTGCTGGTGAACGAGCCTTGGCCCAAGGCGGATCCCGGCCTCGTCGCGCTGGAGACGGTGACCATCGCCGTGCAGGTGAACGGCAAGCTGCGCGGCACCCTGGAGCTCGACCGCGACAGCGAGAATGCCGCGGTGGAATCGACGGCGCTCGCCTTGCCGACGGTGCAGAAGCTGCTCGACGGCAAGAAGCCGCGCAAGGTGATCATCGTGCCGAACCGGATCGTCAATGTCGTGGTCTAGGCGACAGCTCCTCGCCTCGGCGGGTCTACTGGCGCTCGGCGGCTGCGGCTGGCAGCCGGTCTATGCCACCCGCGCCCACCGCGAGGTCAGCATCGATCTCGCCGCCATCAAGGTGAACACGATCCCGAACCGGCTCGGCCAGCTGATGGCGATCTCGCTGCGCGACGGGCTCAATCCTACCGGCGCCAAGGTGCCGCAGCGCTTCACGCTCGACGTGCAGCTCTCCGAATACCGCGTCGATGTCGGGTATCGCTCCGACGGCACGACGTCGCGCAGCCAGATCACCATGACCGCGAGCTTCCAGCTCCACGCCACGGGCACGGAGACCAAGGAGGCGCTGCTGACGGGCTCGACCCGCGCGGTCTCCGCCTTCGACGTGCTGACCGACGACTACGCCACCGTGGTCGCGCAGCACAGCGCCGAGGAACGCTCGCTCAACCAGCTTAGCGACGACATCCAGCTGCGCCTCGCCCTCTACGTCAAGGATCACCAGCGGATCGCCTCCTGAGCCGATGAAGCTCAGCCCATGAGACTCAGCCCATGAAGCTCACTGGCGCGCGCATCCAGTCCTTCGTCGCGGGCTATGTGGCGAAGCCCGATCCCAAGCTGCGCGCCGTTCTCGTCTATGGCCCCGATGCCGGGCTGGTGCGCGAGCGCGCCGCCGCGATCGGCGCGGCGATCTCGCCCGATCTCGAGGATCCCTTCCGCGTCGCGAGCCTGACCGGCCAGGCGCTCGCCGGCGATCCCGCGCGGCTCCACGACGAGATGGCGGCGATGAGCTTCACCGGCGGGCGCCGCCTGGTGCGCGTGCGCGACGCCGCCGACAGCCTCGGCGCGCTCTTCGCCGACTTCCTCAGGGATCCCGCGCCCGGCGACAGCGTTGCCGTGGTGGAGTCGGGCGATCTCGCCGGCCGCTCGGCGCTGCGCCGCGCCTTCGAGAGCGCCGCCAATGCCGCGGCGGTGCCCTGCTACGCGGACAGCGGGCGGGAGCTCGGCGAGTTGGTGGGGCAAGTGTTGAAGAGTCATCAAATTACCGCCAGCGCCGAGGCGCGCGATTATCTCGTCGAGCATCTCGGCGCCGACCGCGGCTTGAGCCGCGCCGAGCTGGAGAAGCTCGCGCTCTATGCCGGCGACGGCGGCCGCGTCGGCCTCGAGGATGCGGTCGCCTGCGTCGGCGACAGCGCGGCGCTCACCGTCGACGACGCGATCTTCGCCGCCGCCGACAGCGACACCGCGGCGCTCGAGCGCGCGCTTGCCCGCGCCTTTCAGGAGGGCGAGAGCGCCGTCGGCATCGTGCGCGCGGCGATGCGGCATTTCGACCGGCTGCACGTGGCGGGCACCCGCATCGCCGCCGGCGCCTCGCCCGACGAGACGCTGCGCACGCTCCGGCCGCCGATCTTCTTCAAGCACCAGGACCGCTTTCTCGCCGAGCTCCGGCTCTGGCCGCCGCGACGCGCCCTGGCGGCGCTCGGCCTGCTGCTGGAGGCCGAGCGGCAGTGCAAGCGCACCGGATTTCCCGATCACACGATCTGCAGCGAGGTGCTGCTGCGCCTGGCGCGCGGCGTCCGGCGGCGCTAGAGCCGGTGCCGCTTAGATGCCGCTTAGATTGAGTCGGAACACGCTCTAGCTTTGTCGATGCTCGCCTCGTCGGCCCAGGTCGGGTCGTGATGGCCGAACGCCAACAAACGCCGGAGGAGACGCCATGACCCGCCACAGCTTCGCACCGATCATCGCGGCGGCGCTGGCCGTCCTTGCCGCGCCGGCCATCGCGCAGGTCGCCGATCCCAAGTCGCTCTGCGAGCAGCAGACCACCGCGATCGCGCGCGAGGACAGCAAGCTCGCGATTCAGCTCGCCCAGAACGGCGCCTCGGTGCCGCTGACGGCGGATTACAAGAAATTCCTCACCAAGGCGGTCGAGGAGATCAAGGGCATCTATGGTCCACCCAATGCGGTGCAGCTCTCCGGAAGCGTCGGCGAGATGGGCGAGGTCAGCGGCTATTTCATTCTCAGCTATTCGCTGAACGGCAATCCGCTCTATTTCGTCTGCTCGGTCGCGCAGACGAAAGCCGGCCCCTGGATGGTCACCCATACGACGTACAACTCCCATCTCGGGCCGCTGCTGCAGACCGCCTTCAAGCGTTGAGGGCAATCCGACTCGCGGGCCTGATGTAGAGCGGCCAGGCCTCGGCTCTCCTCCCGATCTGTGACCGGCATCATAAACAGGCGCCGCGCGACACCTTAATTTGAGCGCTGTCGATTCGTGTCCAGCCGCGGGCGCGCAGAAGGCGCGCCGGGAGGCGATGATGGTGCGCCGTGAAATTCTTTATGGCCGCTCGGAGCGGTTGCGGGAGCTGCTTGAGAAGGACGCCGCCGCGGCCGGCAGCAAGCCGGCGGCCGGAACCGTGCCGGCGGGATCCACCGCAAAGCCGCCGCGCGGGAAGCGCCGGGGCGGCCACGCGGCGCTTGCACCGCTCGCGACACGCCTGGGCGTGCGCTGACCGGCGGAGCCGTCGTTCCGGGAGCGGAACGATTTCGTTCCGGCGGCGAAACGGCTCGTTGCGCGGCCGGAACGAATCCGAGGCCGGG
>DATKPX010000466.1:0-7173 GCA_035523855.1 Allostellaceae bacterium | reverse complement strand
AGCAGCGCGGAATGGAGGCCGGCCGGGCCGGCGGGGATGATCTGGGTCTCGCGCGCCTTCTGGAAGAAGCCGGCATCGGCGATGCGGAGCTTCTCCAGCGCTCCCTCGTTCGGCAGGTACATCAGGCTGATGATGTGCGGGTCGGGGCCGCTGCGGCCGGCCTGGCGGCACGCGCTCAGCACGGCGTTGCGGTAGTCGCGCTCCGCCAGCGTCTTCAGGTGCTGGTTCATGGTGCGCGCCAGGTTCTCGTAGGCGTCGCCCTCCTCGGGCGTCCCCTCCTGCTCGGCGATCTCCAGGATGAACTTCGAGGCCTTGCAGTCGATCACCAGCACGGTGTCGGTGGGGAGGAAGACGATCGCGTCGGGGCGCAGCCTTCGGCCGGTCTCCTCGTCGACGGTGGTCGCCTGCAGCACGAAGTCGCGGCCGAGCTCCAGGCCAAAGGACTGCAGGGTGTTGGCGAGGCCGATCTCGGCGAGCTGGCCGGCGCCGCCCGGCGTCGAGAGCGCCCGCATCAGCGTCTCCACCTGGACGTCGGTCGCCTCGACCCGGCCGTCGAGCGCGTGAATGATGCGCGCCACCTCCTCCATCTGCTTCACCAGCGCCTCGTTCACCGTGCGCATGCGCTTCTCGCTCTCGTCGCGGGAGGCGACGAGCTCGCGCTTGTGGTCGTCGAGCAGCTTGGAGGAGACCTGGCTCGCGGTGGTGGTGACCGCGGCCTTCGCCGCCTCCATCACCTCGCCCCGCATCTTCTCGAAATCGCCGAGCCGGTCCTGGATCAGGTTCGCCTCGGCGCGCGCCTCGGCGGCGCCGCGCTCGGCGGCGACCCGCGCCTCGACGGCGGCGTCACGGTCGCGGAGCGCCACCTGGAGCTGGGTCTCGGCGGCGATGCGCGCGGCGCGCGAGGCCGCCTCGCGGCTCCGGAGCAAGACCGCCGTCGCCACCGCCGCTATCACCGCGGCCGCCAGCGCAATCCCGATCGTCAGCCCGACCGTCAGAATGAGATCCATGGTCCCCTGTGTCTCTTGGTGCTTGGTGCCCGTGCCCGGCGCCCATCCTAGCAGGACGAAACGGGAACGCGCCAAAATCCCCTCAGCCTTTGAAATTTTAAAGAGGGGCCTTTTAGACAAGTAGGCGCGACCGTCGGTTGGGCGAGCCCTGCGCACGGCCCCGCCCGCAGTATTGACGGCGAGGGCGCGCGGTCCTACCTAAAGGGCCGGTTCCACAGGGATTCTCCATGGCGATCCTGCCGATCATCACCGCCCCCGACCCGCGCCTCAAGCTGAAGGCGAAGCCGGTCGCCATGGTCGACGACGAGATTCGCCGGCTGATGGATGACATGCTGGAGACGATGTACCTGGCGCCGGGAATCGGCCTCGCCGCGCCCCAGGTGGGCGTCGCCAGGCGGGTGCTGGTGGTGGACGTCGCCGGCGAGGACCAGCCGCGCAACCCCCTCAAGATGGCCAATCCCGAGATCCTCTGGCGCTCCCAGGCGCTCGCCACCTACAGCGAAGGCTGCCTCTCCTTGCCGGAGCATTACGCCGATGTGAGCCGCGCGGCGGAGATCAAGGTGCGCTACCTCGACTACCAGAACGAGGTCCGCGAGCTGCACGCCACCGGGCTGCTCGCCACCTGCATCCAGCACGAGATGGACCACCTCGAGGGCGTGCTCTTCGTCGACCACATCTCCTCGCTGAAGCGCAACATCATCCTGCGCAAGCTCGCCAAGGCGAAGCGGCAGACGGTGCCCGCCTGAGGCTTGCCTCCGGGCGTCGCCGCGCCTAAGCCTCATCCCCCATGAGCCTCCGCCTTGCCTTCATGGGGACGCCCGACTTCGCCGTCCCGATCCTCGCCGCGCTGCGCGCCGCCGGCCATCAGGTCGTCTGCGTCTACTCGCAGCCGCCGCGCCCGGCCGGCCGCGGTCACAAGGAGCAAGTCTCGCCGGTGCAGCGCGCCGCCGAGGCGGCCGGCATCGAGGTGCGGACGCCGGCGAAGCTCACGGCGGAGGAGGTGGAGCGCTTCCGCGCCCTCGACCTCGACGCCGCCGTGGTCGCTGCCTACGGCCTCATCCTGCCGAAAGGCGTGCTGGCGGCGCCGCGGCTCGGCTGCCTCAACGTCCACGCCTCGCTGCTGCCGCGCTGGCGCGGCGCGGCGCCGATCCAGCGGGCGATCCTCGCCGGCGACACGGAGACCGGCGTCACCATCATGCAGGTGGAGGAGGGCCTCGACGCCGGCCCGATGCTGCTCCGCGAGACGGTGCCGATCACGGCGGAGACCACCGCCGGGTCGCTCCACGATGCGCTCGCGGAACTGGGCGCGCGGCTCATCGTGCCGGCGCTCGAAGGCCGCGCCGCCGGCACGCTGGCGGCCGAGCCGCAGCCGGCGGAGGGCGTCACCTATGCGCGCAAGCTCGGCCGCGACGAGGGTCGCCTTGACTGGAGCCGCTCGGCGGCGCAGCTCGCCCGCGCCATCCGCGCCTTGAACCCGGCGCCCGGCACCTGGTTCGAGCACGCGGGCGAGCGGATCAAGGTCTTGGCGGCGGAGGCGGTGGACGGCGCCGGCGAGCCCGGCACGGTGCTCGACGACGCCCTCACCATCGCCTGCGGCGTCGGCGCGCTGCGCCTCACGCGGCTGCAGCGAGCGGGCCGAGCGCCGATGGAGGCGGCGGCGCTGCTGCGCGGCTACGCGCTGCCGGCGGGAACGCGGCTCTGATGCCGCGCTACAAGCTCACCCTCGAATACGACGGCACCGGGCTGGTGGGTTGGCAGCGGCAGAAGAGCGGCCTCTCGGTGCAGGAGATCCTGGAGGGCGCGGTGGAGCGCTTCTGCGGCGCTGATGTCACCGTCTACGGCGCCGGCCGCACCGATGCCGGCGTCCATGCGCTGGCGCAGGTGGCGCATCTCGACCTGCCGCGCGCCGCCGACCCGGAGGAGATCCGCGGCGCCCTCAATCACCATGTGAAGCCGCACGCGGTGGCGGTGCTGGCGGTCGAGCCGGTCGACGACAGCTTCAACGCCCGCACCTCCGCCCGCGGCCGCCGCTATCTTTTTCGCATCCTTAATCGCCGGGCACCGCCGGCGCTGGAGCGCAATCGCGTCTGGCATGTGGGCGCGCCGCTCGACAGCGACGCGATGGCGGAGGGCGCGCTGCATCTCCTCGGCAAGCACGATTTCAGCAGCTTCCGGGATTCCCTCTGCCAGGCGAAATCGCCGGTGAAGACCCTCGATCGGCTCGACGTGACGCGCGCCGGCGAGGAGATCCTGATCGAGGCTCGGGCGCGCTCCTTCCTGCATCACCAGGTGCGCAACATGGTGGGGACGCTGAAGCTGGTGGGGGTGGGGAAATGGTCGCCCGCGCATGTGAAGCGGGCGCTGGAGGCGCGCGACCGTCGCGCCGGCGGCCCCACCGCGCCGGCGCAGGGCCTCTGCCTCCTGGAAGTGATTTATCCCGATCCCGGCTAGAAGAGCGCGGTGACGACCTTGCTGAGGACGGCGCCGGTGACGAAATCCAGCAGCACCACGATGATCGGCAGCGCCACGCCGGCCTCCAGGCTGACCCAGGCCACATACCACTCGTAGCCGTAGACCACGACGAAGATGCCCATCGCCAGCAGGGCGGCGAAGGCGCCGATCACCGCATTGACCGGCGGCGCTTCGGCGACGGCGCCCATGTCGACGAGGCTGCTGGTGCCGGCCAAGAGGCCGGTGAAGAGGAGCATGCCGATGCCCTGCAGCACCTGGCTCCAGTTGAGCGCGGAGAGGAACAGCCAGAAGCGGTCGCCGCGCCCATACCAGCGCACCAGCACATAGATGATGACGAGCGGCGCCAGCCAGCCGATCACGTAGAGCGCCAGGTGGATGCCGAGGTTGCGGGATTCCGCCGGCATGTCGCCGCTCGGCACCGCGATGTCGATGGCGCGCACCGCGAGATCGAGCGGCAGCACCAGCAGCATCGACCAGAAGGAGGTGAGCGCCCCGCGCGGCGTCGCATCGAAATAGCTGAGCCCGCCGGCATCCAGCCTCAGCAGCCGCCAGGCGCCGTGCAGCCCGCGCAGAATCGCAGAGAGCAGCGCCATCGGCGGCTCAGGCTGCCGGGAAGTAGCGGTCGAGCACGCGGTGGTAGATCTCGGTGAGCGCCGCGAGATCGGCGAGCGGCACCCGCTCGTCCACCTTGTGCATCGTGAGGCCCACCAGCCCGAACTCGGCGACCGGGCAGAAATGGTGGATGAAGCGCGCGTCGGAAGTGCCGCCGGTGGTGCTGAGCTCGGGCGTGCGGCCGGTCACCGCTTTGATCGCGGCGGTCAGGATTTCGCTCACCTCGCCAGGCGGCACCAGGAAGGACTCGCCGCTGACGCGGATCGCGAGCTCGTGCCGGCCGCCCATCGGCGCCAGCTTCTCCTCGACCCAGCGCTTCAGAATCTCCGACGACCAGCGGTCGTTGTAGCGGATGTTGAAGGTCGCGGTGGCCTCGCCGGGAATGACGTTGGAGGCGGGGTTGCCGACATCCGTCGTGGTGACCTGCAGGGTCGAGGCCTGGAAGTGCTCGGTGCCGTTGTCCAGCGGCTCGGCGGTGAGCGCGTAGAGGCCGCGCACCATCCGGTGCACGGGATTGTCGGCGAGATGCGGATAGGCGGTGTGGCCCTGCACGCCCTTCACCGTGATGGTGCCGGAGAGGCTGCCGCGGCGGCCGATCTTGATCATGTCGCCGAGCGCCTTGGCGCTGGTGGGCTCGCCCACCACGCAGGCGTCGAGCCGCTCGCCCTTCGCCTGCAGCCAGTCGAGCACCTTCTTGGTGCCGTTGATGGAGATGCCCTCCTCGTCGCCGGTGATGAGGAGGCTGATCGAGCCGTCGAAGACGCCGTTGCGGGCGGCGAGGAAGCGCGCCACGGCGGCGGTGAAGGCGGCGATGGAGCCCTTCATGTCGCTGGCGCCGCGGCCGTAGAGCGTGCCGTCGATCACCTCGGCGCCGAAGGGATCGACGGTCCAGGAGTCGCGCCGACCCGGCGGCACCACGTCGGTGTGGCCGGCGAAGCAGAAATTGCGGCCGCCGGTGCCGCGCCGCGCATAGAGGTTCAGCACCGGATCGGTGCCGGGCTCGGTGAATTCCAGCGGCGTGCAGGCAAAGCCCATCCCCTCGAGTGTGCGCGCGAGGATGCCGATGGCACCCTCATCCTTCGGCGTCACGCTGGCGCAGCGGATGAGGTCGGCGGCGAGCGCCGCCGGATCAATCGGCGCCGCCTTGCGCTCGACGCTCATTCCCGCAGGAGCTCGTTGATCGAGGTCTTGGCGCGGGTCTGCGCGTCGACGCGCTTCACGATGACCGCGCAGTAGAGTCCGGGGCCCGGGCTGCCGTCGGGCAGCGGCTTGCCGGGCAGGCTGCCTGGCACCACCACTGAATAGGCCGGGACGCGGCCGACGAAGGTGTCGCCGGTGGAGCGGTCGATGATCTTGGTGGTGGCGCTGATGAAGACGCCCATCGACAGCACCGAGCCAGTCTCGATGATGACGCCTTCCACCACCTCGCTGCGCGCGCCGATGAAGCAGTTGTCCTCGATGATGACCGGGTTTGCCTGCAGCGGCTCCAGCACGCCGCCGATGCCGACGCCGCCGGAGAGGTGACAGTTCTTGCCGATCTGCGCGCAGGAACCGACGGTCGCCCAGGTGTCCACCATGGTGCCGCTGTCCACATAGGCGCCGACATTCACGAAGCTCGGCATCAACACGACGTTGGGGCCGATATAGGCGGAGCGCCGCACGATCGCGCCCGGCACCGCGCGGAAGCCCGCGTCGCGGAAGCGGTTGGCGCCCCAGCCCTCGAACTTGAGCGGCACCTTGTCGTAGGCCCCGGTGGAGATCGGCATCGGCGCGCTGTCGCGCAGCCGGAAGGAGAGCAGCACCGCCTTCTTCAGCCACTGGTGGACGGCCCAGCCGCCGCCCTGCCTCTCGGCGACGCGCAGCTTGCCGCCGTCGAGATCGTCGAGGGCGGCTTCCACCGCCTCGCGGACCGCGCCCTTGGTGGCCGAAGTGACGGAGTCGCGGGTTTCCCAGGCAGCGTCGATGGTGCGGGCGAGATCAGCGGAGCTCATTGGAATCCAGCCGGTTGCGAGCGCCCGGCACCATGCGGCAGGGCAAAATCCCTGTCAACCCGAGGGGCGCGGCGTCGCGACCGCAGCCGCGAGCCAGAGGGCGAGATCTTCCACCACGTGATGGACATGGACGGCACCGGGCTCCGCCTTCGCCCATTCCGGGCCGCCGGGAATCCAGGCGGTGGTCATGCCAAGGGCGTGCGCCGGGACGAGATTCTGCGCGATGTCCTCCACCATGACGGCGCGGCTGGGATCGATCGCGAAGCGGGCGACGAACCGGTCGTAGGTATGGCGATCCGGTTTCGGCCGGTAGTCCGCCGCGTGGATGTCGAAGAGCCCGTCGAAATGACCGGCGATGCCGAGGCGGTCGAGCACCCGCTCGGCGTACTGGACGTCGGCGTTGGTGAAGACGATCTTGCGGCCGGGCAGTGCCGCCAGCGCCGCGGCGAGCGCCGGCGCCGGCTGCACCGACGACATGTCGATGGCATGGACATAGTCGAGGAAGCGGCGGGGATCGATGCCACGCTCGTTCATGAGGCCGCGCAGCGTGGTGCCGTGGGTGCGAAAATAGTGCCGCCGCAGCGCGTGCGCCGCCTCGGTCTCGATGCCGAGCTCGGAGCAGATGAAGGCCGCCATCCGCGTCTCCACCTCGACGAAGAGATTGCAGGTGGCGGGATAGAGGGTGTTGTCGAGATCGAAGACCCAGGTCTCGATCTCGGCGAGCGGCCGGCCGCGATTCTCGACGGTGACGGTCATGCCTCTCTCGGCGGTCCCTTGGTGTGCGCCGGCCCCTTGAGCTCGACTTCGTTGCCGTCGGGATCGTGGATGTAGATCGAGGGGCCGGTGCCCTCGGCGCCGTAGCGCTCCTTGACCTCGCCGGGATCGACGCCGTGCTGACGCAGGTGCCGGCCGAGCGCCGCGGCATCGAATGGGTCCACGCGCAGGCAGAAGTGATCCATGTTGTGGCCCTCGGCGCCGGGGGCCGCGCCGCCGAGACGGCCGAGCGGCCCCTCCACCGGCACGAGGTCGATCAGCGAGGAGCCCGCGCGGAGCTGCAACAGGCCGAGCTTCTCCTGGAAGAGCTCGACGCT